>CAYNLJ010000290.1:0-3249 GCA_964398005.1 uncultured Caldithrix sp.
GAGGTAAGTAAAAAAGTCGTCGGCACACCCGCATCCTTAAAAAAGGAGTTGGACGTTGCCTTGCCATCAAAGTGCGGCACCTTGTATTTTCCCATCAATGTAGGCATACGATCGTCTTCCAGTGGTACCCACTGACGGGTATCTTCAAGAGTGGACCAGACAACGTGCTGCAGACCTGCGGTTTGTGCTGCCTGGGCCATGTTGTGGGCCTGCTGCTGTTCTATTTCCGGTGACAATGTTTCCCAGAAATTGGTAACACAGAAAGCACCATAGGCACCTTCAAAGGCATTTTCCAGACTGGTCTGGTCGTTCAGATCCGCGGTAACCACCTCTGCTCCTGCTGCGGCCAAGGCCAGGGCATTTTCCGATTCCGGGTTACGGGTTAGAGCACGTACGCTGAATTCACTTTGCGGGTCATTCAGAATAGCCCGCGCCAGTCCGCCCCCCTGGGCCCCGGTTGCACCGATTACTGCAATGATTTTTTTGTTTTGCATTTTATTTTATCCTCTCTTTATGATTTCTGTTTTATTTTTCTGAAAAAGGCTATTTGCCCATTTCCAGGTTTGAAAGTTTCTCTATTTAATGGCAATCACGGCACTGGCCGGACCGGTAAGAGGCATTACAGAGGTTTCCCGGAAACCTACTTCTTTTGCCCATCCGTCAAAATCCGCACCGGTAAAATCAAAACCATTTCCTAATTCAATCAGCATATTCAGCGACATCAGCAATCCAAAGGAATTTTCCCGTCGTTCGTCGTCAATGATGTTTTCAATTACAATAAGAGCCCCGCCTTCGGGTAACGCATCATAGGCTTTGCGTATTAGCAGTTTTTTAAGTTCGAGATTCCAATCATGCAAAATATTCCCCATGGTTATGACGTCAGCCTTTGGTAAATCATCAATAAAGAAATCTCCACTTACCGGCATTATTTTTTCAGATAACCCTGACTTCTCTATTGTTTCCCTTGCAATTGGTTCAACTGGTGGCAGATCAAAATTTATAAATCGCATGTGAGGATGACGCTTGGCGACCTGAATGGACAGCAAACCATTAGCACCACCCACGTCACATAGTGATTTATAGGGAGTGAAATCAAAATTTTCTGCCAAAGCGATGAAGTTTGCCATCTGTATACCACTCATTGCT
This sequence comes from uncultured Caldithrix sp., assembly GCA_964398005.1. Taxonomy (GTDB): domain Bacteria; phylum Calditrichota; class Calditrichia; order Calditrichales; family Calditrichaceae; genus Caldithrix. The sequence continues at coordinate 1,147 of CAYNLJ010000290.1, forward strand.
CTAATGAACTGTTTCAGCCTACCCTCATCAGCATACAGCTCTTCAAATATGCTTCTGCCAGTATGTTTGATCTCGTTCTGTGGTTCCCCAGTTTTTAATGCTTCTTCCAGGTCGGCCCAAAATGGATATAATCGGTCATTTGCCATTTCCAATATCCCACCAATGTATTGAGGCTTATCCTTATCCAGGAATTGGGCCGTTTCACGAGTATTTGCATAACGGGCAGCTTCCCCGTTTCCTTCCCGATGCAAAAGTCTCAGCGAAACCAGGGCATCGAAAAAATCCTTTCTGGCACGGGTGTGGAGTCCCATTCGATTTCCTAATTCATTGGCAGTCAGAGCAGAACTGTTTAGGTGGGTAAATAATCCCAGTTTCACTGCTGTCAGCAGTGTCTTAGAAGCCCAAAACCCCATTCCAATCTCCATGAGTTGAGACGGATTTATTTGATTTTGCATGATTGTCTCCTATTAATTGATCTCATATTCTTCAATTTTTGTAATTTGCCGATTACGCTTTTGGAATAATATTCTGATTCACCCGGAACAAATTTTCCGGGTCGTATTTGTTTTTGGCCGCAACCAGACGTTCATAATTGTTTTTGTAAGCTGCGCGGATACGATCTTCCCCCTCTTCCATCATAAAATTAACATATGCACCACCAGCAGCAGTAGGATGAATGGCATCATAATAATCCTTGGTCCAGCGGATAATTTTTTCTTTATTCTCTGGATCCGGATCAACACCAACAATCACTTGCGCCCAGTTAGCATCTCTATAGGCAAAAGCGGTATCAGATATACCAACCCGATGTACGGCTCCGTTAATGGGATACATATGCATGGTTGAATGAGGCGTGGGAAGCGCCTCGCCAAAATTGGCATGATCCTCTACTGCCGAATCGGGAATCTCTTTAATAAAATCCGCCCTCCAATACCACTGCAAGCCTGGTGGATAGAATATGTCAAACATGCTGTTCAACATAGGATGTGGAAGCGGCCCCAAATGATCAAAATCCGGATTCAAATCCATGACCGGTTTAAATATTTCCTCTGCTTTTTCCGGGTCACCAGTGTAATTCCAGATAACACCACACATTTTTTTACCATGAAGAGCTTCCGGAAAAGGAGGACCAGGAACTGTTAACGTGGCAAAGAAACCGTAAAGGTCTTCTGGTGCCTGGCAGATAAAATCGCGATACCACTTTAAAATTTGTGTGGTTTTACTGATATCCCATAATGTAGGGCCAGAGATATTGGTATGGACATCCTGAGCCTGAAAGAGAAAAGAAGTAACCACACCAAAATTTCCACCGCCACCTCGTATGGCCCAGAATAATTCCGGATTTTCCTCGTTGCTGGCTGTGACAATACTGCCGTCGGCTAAAACCATGTCTGCTTCAATTAAATGATCGATGGTGAGTCCATATTTACGCGACAGGTAACCCAGACCGCCACCAAGGGTCAATCCCCCAACACCTGTGGTGGAAATGATGCCGGACGGCACCGCAAGCCCATAGGCATGCCCTGCATGATCCACATCGCCCCAGGTGCTGCCTCCCCCAACGCGAATTGTTTTATTTTCAGCATTTACTCGAGTATAATTGATTTTGGAAAGATCAATTACCAATCCATCGTCACAAATCCCCAGGCCGCCAGCGTTGTGGCCGCCACCACGAATTGATACCAGTAAATTATTATTCCGACCGAAATTTACCGCAGTCACCACATCAGCGACATCGGCACAACGGGCAATTAAGGCGGGATTCTTATCTATCATCCCATTGTACACCTTCTTCGCCTCTCCGTATTCGGAATCATCTGGAATGATTATTTCCCCCCTAAAATTTTCCCTAAAACTATTTACAACTGATGTTGATAGCATTAAAATTACTCCTAATATATTATGATTTGAAAAAGCGCTAATTCACTTTCCCATAAATCGCTGTGGGTTGTTTTTCATTTCTACAAGAATGGTTTCCATCAGTTCATCACCCACATCCTGAGGAAGGTGTTTCTCCTTCTATCCCAGGTTATTTTTCCCTTTTTACCCTTCATTGAAATCTTCTTTCCACTGGGCAAAGTAAATTGAACCTCGCTGTCGGTC
>CAYNLJ010000291.1:0-3236 GCA_964398005.1 uncultured Caldithrix sp.
GACAAGTTTCTGGAAAGTCTGGATCAGGTGGCCCTGGAACAATTGGCCCCGGAAGAATTGGGCATTGCCAATGCAGAGGATCTGCTGAAATCTGAAGAATCATCAGATTCAGCAGAAGAACAAAATGAGGAACAAACGATTCCATCTGAAAATTCTTTACCTGATGAAGCGTCAGACAAGAAAAGTGAAACAGAGGATTAAGCAAGCCCTATGATGCGTCTGAATAAATTTTTAGCACATGCCGGAATTGCTTCCCGAAGGAAATGCGATGATCTGATCAAAGCCGGCCTGGTCAAGGTCAATGGTAAAGTGGTTGATCAGGTGGGAGTGGTCATTGATGAGGAAAAAGACAAGGTCACCTTTAAAGGCAAATTAGTCAAACCTAAACGAAAATTTATTTACATTGTTTTAAACAAGCCCAAAGGAGTGGTCACCACAGCCAGCGATCAGTTTAATCGTAAAACGGTTCTGGACTTAATTGCCATTCCGGAACGAATTTATCCCATTGGCAGGCTGGATTACAACACCACCGGTGTTCTGTTACTGACTGACGACGGAGATCTGTCGCATCGTTTACTGCACCCCAATTACAAGGTGGTTAAAGTTTACCGGGCCTTACTCAACAGAGTCATTCGGCCCATTGACATTCACCGACTGCAAAATGGCGTTGAACTCGATGGAGTGAAAACCCAGCCCTGCAAGGTGACCGAACTGCGCATTGTGGATAATGGCAGCCTGGTCGAAATTGAGCTTACCGAAGGCCGCAATCGTCAGGTGCGAAGAATGTTTGAAGTTTTGCACTACAAGGTCAGAGAGTTGGAACGCATCTCTTTTGCCGGTATTACCGCCAGTGGATTGGCACCGGGAGAGTGGCGTTATCTAAATAAATCGGAAGTAGCCCTTTTAAAGGAGAAAGTAGGTTATGGAAGTGAAAGGTAAAAAAGCCCTTATTTTAGGCGGTTGGGGCCTGGTTGGTCAGGCGGTTTGTAAAAAGATGATCGAAGAAAAGCCCGCGGAAATGATCATCCTGTCTTTATTAAAGGAACAGGCGGAAGAAGCCGTGGAGATCATGAAAAAAATTGACCCTTCCATTAAATATGTACCGGAATGGGGCAATATTTTTGTGCGGGATTCTCTCAAAGACCTGACCCGTCAGGAAATCCTGACCAATCATCAGAATCGTGAAGTATTGATGCACGATGTTCTGGATGACTTAAATCAGGACATTCTGGAACACTCCTTTTTGTCTCAGGTCATCACCAAACACAAACCGGACATTATTGTCGATTGTGTCAATTCAGCCACAGCGCTGGCCTACCAGGACATCTTTACCAGTTCCATTGAAGTGCGCAAAGTGCTGGATAATGTAAAAAAGGCCGAAAAACAGGAAGAATCGGTTTCGGCCATTGAACGGCTGCTGATTACCCAGTACACACCGCAATTGATTCGACATATTCAGATCTTGTACGAGTCCATGAAACGGGCCAAAACAAAAGTTTATGTTAAGATCGGTACCAGCGGTACCGGCGGCATGGGACTGAACATTCCTTACACGCACAGCGAAGAAAAACCTTCGCGCATGCTGCTGAGCAAGTCGGCCATTGCCGGTTCGCACACCCTGTTGTTGTGGTTGATGGCCCGCACCCCGGATGCGCCCATTACCAAGGAAATTAAACCTACGGCTGCCATTGCCTGGAAAAAGATCGAGTACGGCGAAATCCGCAAAGGCGGCAAACCGGTACAGCTTTACGATTGCCCGCCGGAAGAAGCCATTCCTCTGCGGGGCAAACTGAAACGCGAAATGCCCAAAGGTCCCTGGAAACCACTTAACGATACGCTGAAAAAAGTTTACATCGATACCGGTGAAAACGGCATTTTCAGCTACGAAGAGTTTACGGCTATTACCTCTCGCGGGCAGATGGAATTCATCACCCCGGAAGAGATCGCCAATGTGGTACTCTGGGAAATCAAAGGTGGTAACACCGGGCACGACATCATTAATGCGCTGGACAATGCCACCATGGGGCCAACCTACCGGGCCGGTTACTTGCGTGGCAGCGCGCTGCAAAAGATGCAACGACTGCAAAAGGAACACAAGTCCGACAGTGTGGCCTTTGAATTGTTGGGCCCGCCCAAATTGAGCAAACTTTTGTACGAAGCTTATCTGCTGAAACGTTGTAAATTTACCATGGATGAAGTATTACAACACAGCCCGGAATTTCTGTCCAACTGTGCGCAGGAAATCATCAGAACCGATGGCAAGCTGCGTTCCGAAATTCTTTCCATTGGTATTCCCATCTTACTGGCCGACGGCAAAAAGCTGTTGCGTGGTCCGGAGATGAAAATTCCTGCCTACCGGGGCAGCAATGAACTGGAAATTACTCCGGAAAATATCGAAAAATGGGCGGCCGAAGGCTGGGTAGATTTACGCCCGGAAAATTTCAAGCTGTGGCAGGAACGCTTCAAAAAGATCAAGGAAGAAATCGAATCCATTCCTGCAGATGACACCAGTTCACAATACGATCGCGATCGGGAATACTGGAGTGAAACGGATGAAATTGAACCCGGTAAAATCGTAGGCTGGTTGTTCCTGCAGGAAGAACAAGGCTTACGCATGAAGGATTAAGCATGCCCAAAAAAATTCGCATTGCCATAGATGGCCCGGCCGCTTCGGGCAAAAGTACTACAGCCCGGCTTTTAGCTAAAAAGCTGGGCTATTTGTACATCGATACCGGTGCCATGTACCGTGCGGCAACGCTTTCGGTGCTGCGTGCCGGCATTGATGTTCATGACGAACAGGCGGTCGTGGAACATGTTAAAAAGATTAAAATCTCTCTTAAAATAATTGATGGCGTACAACGCACTTTTTTAAATGGCGAGGATGTAAGTAGCTTGATTCGTACGCCACAGATTAATCAGGTGATTAGCGCCGTTTCCTCTTATCCCGGTGTGCGTCAGGTGTTAATTGAACAACAACGGGAATTGGCTAAAGAGGGCGGAGTAGTGATGGATGGCCGCGATATTGGCACGGTGGTGCTGCCCGACGCCGAGCTGAAAGTGTTCCTCGTTGCCAGTCTGGAAGAACGGGCGCGCCGCCGCCAGTTGGACCTGGAGCGTCAGGGCATTCAAATGGATCTGGAAGAAATTAAACAGGAAATCGCCCGCCGTGATGAACTGGATTCCAGCCGCAGCGCAGCGCCACTCAAAAAAGCCGAAGATGCCCGCGAACTGGACAC
>CAYNLJ010000292.1:0-3226 GCA_964398005.1 uncultured Caldithrix sp.
GGACGGTAATTCCAGTACTCGGTGCCATGCGGAACCTGGCGGGCAATGCGAATCACGCCCTCAGCATTCAGATCTGTAATAGGTTGTTCACTCATGTACACACGGTAGGTTTCGCTGCCCAGATTATTGTCAATCCATTGAATATGGGCCACCTGATAAGTTGTCACCGCGGTACTAATCGTATCTGCATTTGCAATCACCTTAGGCGAAACCAGAGTACCCTTGGGTTCTTCCACACCAACAAGAGTAAAATTATCCCAATAGGTTGTGCCACTCCAGGTGCTGCCTTCAGTCACATCATAAATTTGAATACCGACCGTTGCCGTAACTAAAGGATTGACTTCTCCATTTTTCACATGACCCAGCAGATCATAGCTGATGGTAGTCCAGTCTCCTAAATTAAAGGTGGAGGCCGAAACCAGATATTTGTCTTCCGTCCAGGTCCAGGTGTCATGATCCTGAACAAAGATAGAGAGTTGCATGGTTGAATCAGCAGGGAAATCAGCAGGCAGCCAGACATCGACCGTAATTTCCGTAGCTCCGGTATCTACACCAGCCGTATCCGTCCAGCCAAACGTTACATTGCCATTGGAAAAAGAGGCTTTAATATCCAGACCAAAATCCCAGTCGGTTTGTAATACACCGGCGCTTCGTCCGGAAGGATCGGTCACACGATCAAGGTAGGTAATCGCTTTGTTCCAGCCGGTATTGGCAAATCCCTGCGTCCCGGCGGCTTCCTTTTCAAAACTGGCAAAAACCCACTTGGGCAACACTTCCGTGGATTGCAGAAGTACATTGTCTACATAAATGGTACCTGACCAATTCAGGTCATCACCGGTTAAATCCCAGGTGCCAAACTCAAGCCCGAATTTCTGAATTGGCCCGGCCGAAGCGTCCCAATCGGGATTGAGTGCGTGGGCAGCCATTACGTCAAAATGTACGGGAAACCAGACATCTTTTGGAATGTCGACCGCGTACATTTTAAAATCCAGCCAGGTCCAGTCATTGTCCTGTGCCCAGGTCTTGATTAAAATCGAGTCCGGTGTGCCGGATGGCAGGTAGATGTACATGGTAATTAATTGAGCATTACCCATATCAAGATTGGTCTTCTGCAATGCGCCTTTTTGCTCAGTAGTGGTCGAAGCATTCAACGAAACAGCCAGTGAGTTGCCAAACATGCCTGCCGGATCGGCTGCAGTGTTCACGTCGGTAATAAAATCGCCCCAGCCAACGCTAAAGCCTTCCGTACCCGTCTCAAAAGAAGCAATTTCAACCGGCAATGCTCCCAACAAACTGACATTGTCCAGGTACACCATTCCTGTGTAACCCAAATCGCCGGAGGCTACATCCCAGGTACCCAGTTCCAGGCCTATTTTTTGCAGGGGGCCTTCGCCTGCATTAAACGAACCATTCAAGGCAGAAGCTTCTTCCAGATCGAAATTTAACGGGAACCAGACCTCTTTAGGAATATCCTGGGAATAATATTTAAAATCAAACCAGGTCCAGTCATTGTCCTGTGCCCATGCTTTGATTAACACACCATCAGGAAAATCAGCCGGCAAATAGACAAAAAAAGTCAGGACTTTGGCACCGCTTACGTCCACATTCAGTTTTTGAATGGCGCCCTTTTGTTCCGAACCGGAAGCATCGAAATTCAGCCCCAGAACATTGCCTCCCATTCCTGAAGGATCAGCTACCTGAGAGACACCGGTAACGGTATTGCCCCAGCCGATATCAAAGCCGTCGGTACCAGCTTCAAAATCAGCTATTACCTGCCCCATGGCCAATGACAGGCCAAGCAACAAAAATAGAAATGTTGGTAAAAATTTGGTGCGCATAAAACACCCTCCTTTTAGTTGGTGAACGTTTCCGTTGATTTATTGGAATTGTCTTTAATCTCTTTCACGGAGCTTCTTTCAACCAGGCGAGTCGGTACAATGGAGGTTACCGGTTTGTTGATTTCACATCGTAAATGTTGCAATAGCAAACGTACGGCCATTGATCCCATCTCCTCTTTGTAAACACGAATGGTCGTTAACTGCGGAGAAGACATTTTGGCCAGTTCAATATCATCAAAACCAATAATGGAGATGTCATCGGGGACCTTCAAACCCATTTCCTGTATGGCTCTGATCCCATAAATTGCATTAATATCATTGGCCGAAACAATAGCCGTAGGCCGATTTTTCAGCCTGAGTAAACGCATGGTATTTTCGTAGCCTTCTTCTAACCCACCCGTTTGCACCAATTCCTTATCTAGCGGAATATCATTGAACTGAAGTGCCTTTTTGTAGCCCAGATAGCGTTGAAAAAAACTTTGCCGTTCCAGCGGACCGGAAATAAAACCAATCCTTCGATGACCCTTTTCTATTAAGTATTGTGTGGCGGTGTAGCCCCCGTGTTCATTGTCGATTAACACCTGGGTAAATTCTTCTACAATAATTTTAGGATCAATCAATACAACGGGTTGCTTTATTCTTTTAATTTTGTCAATAAAATCCTGGTTAAAAACACCAACTAAGATCGCACCATCCACTTCGCCGGCTGCCAAAGGCGCTGGCAATGGCACTTCTTTACGATTGGGTAACAAACTTAAAACCAAATTAAAATGATTAAGAGCCAATTCCGCCTCGATACCTTCCAGAACACGTGAGTAAAAGGGATTAAGAGAGAGTGGTTTTTCTTCACGACAAAAAATAACATTAATGTTTTGACTTTGAACCAAAGGCGCTTCGCGCCGCAGGCGGGAAATATCGTAATTTAATTCCTGAGCAATTTGTATTATTTTTTTTCGTGTTCTTTCGGAAACATCAGCACGGGCATTGAGTGCTTTGGACACAGTGGAGACAGAAACATTGGCTAATTTTGCAATATCCTTAATCGTTGGCATAAATCCTCAATGATTAATAGAATTTCGAACTTTTACGAAATTTGCGAAAATAAAGTAGGAAGTTTCGAAAGTTTCGTCAAATATTTTTTAGACGTGCAGAGAATTACTACCATTATTACATGAATGTCAGATTAAATGAAGAGAAATAAAGAGGTAGGGGTGAAATTCAGACGATTTAAAAGCCGAGACGGTTTTTTGAATAAAACCGCCTCAGCTGATTTAAAATCAGACCATTATTTAACCAACAACATTTTACGGGATTTCAAAAGCTGACCATCAATCTGTAAGGTGTAAAAGTAAACACCTGCCGGAACAGAGCTGCCATCAAACCTGACT
>CAYNLJ010000293.1:0-3212 GCA_964398005.1 uncultured Caldithrix sp.
TTAGCTCAATTTTCTGAAATTCTTCCGGAAAAGGAAAAAATTTTCAATGTCTTTTACCATGTTCCACCGGAAAAGGTAAAGTGCGTTTTGTACGGCGAAGATCCTTACCCTCGGAAGTCCAGCGCGAACGGCGTAGCCTTCTGGGATGCCGAAATTAAATCCTGGCAGGACAAAACCGTGGGCAATTCCATGAAAAACATTTTGAAGGCCTTGTTGGTAGCCCATGGACTGGCTACCTATCACACGCCCATCGCCCGCTGCCGGGAAATTGCTTTGGAACAGGGCATTAAATCACCGGCACAGTTGTTTCAGCACTGGCTGAATAACGGCGTACTTTTAGTCAATGTGGCTCTTACCTATTCTTCCGCGCAGGACAAGAAAAAACATTTTCAATTCTGGCAGCCATTTCATCAGGCCTTGATTAAGGCCTTTGGTCAATTACCGCAAAAACCTTATTTCATTCTCTGGGGACGCAAGGCCCAACAACTGGAACCATTGATTTTAAATAACCTTCATGATTCTGAAAAAATAATAAAAAACGGGCATCCGACCTTCATTCATCAATTTTTAAAAGCCGATATGCCCGAATATTCACCGTTTAAAGAAATCGAAGCTAAAACCGGATTTAGTTGGTTGTAGCCCGATTTTTAATTTCATTTTAAAATTTAAAAAAGCTCTTCTGCACCGCTATCTTCATCTCCGTTGCCATTGCTTCGTTTCCGTTCCTGTTTAAAATTGTTGAAGATGTAAGAAATAGTAAACGACACCATCGGTGAAGGAAAATCCTGATAACGATAATAATAGAAACCGCTGCCTTCTGATGTGTACTCATGGCGCATAGTATTGAAAAGATCCCTTATTTGAAGGGTTAACGATAATCTTCTGTCCATTAGCTGCTGCTTCACAGCCAGGTCACTGGTAAAAAAGCCTTCGCTGCGCCCCTGCGAGGTGACACTTGGACTGCGGTAACCCACATTAAATTGTACTCTGGTATTCTTTGCCGGACGAAAGTCATTATTAAATCGCAGGCTCCAGTTAAAACTCTCTTTAGAAAAATCCTGATTTAACAAGCGGCCTTCAACCTTGTACTGGTAAACAGAGGCCATGTAATTGATGTTCCACCATTTAAGGATGTCACGATTTACCAAAAACTCAGCGCCAAGCGCATAATCCTTGCCCACATTTTCATAGGTGTGAAGTAAAACATTTTCTTTATATGGATAAACCGAACGCACACGTTCCACTTTATTGTTTGTAATTCGGTAAAAGGCTTCCAGAGAGACTAAGGTCTTTTTAACAAAGATCTGATGGCCCATTTCGTAAGAATCGATATACTCTGGTTTGAGGCCGGGATTTCCTTTGGTCACATTGTAAGCATCGCCCCAGGTGTAAAAAGGTTCTAACCACCAGCCACGGGCACGGTGAATGCGTCGCGTGTAACTGGCCATAATCTGCCGTCCTGGCGCAAATTCGTAGGAAAAATGGGCTGTTGGGAACAAATCAATCCGGTCAATTTTGGCCGCAGCAGAATCTTTTAAACCAATGGTACGAAACGTGTACTCTCCTCTTAACCCAAGTTGATAGCCAAGTTTTTTCCATTTTGAAGAAAAAGTGGCATAAGCGGAATGAATATTTCGTTCATACTCGGCATAGTGACTAAATTGCGGTTGAAGGACATATGTGTTTTGATTAAGATCATAATCGTAGATCTTATTTTCTTCCTCGGATTGCCGGATTCGACTTTGATACCCGGTTTCCAGTTTAGTGTTATCCGAAAAAGGATGGGTATAATCTGCTTTAATTCGCCAGCCTTTTGCCGGCCCCTCTTCCGTTGATTTCTGACTGTTTGTTAATTGCCCATTCAGGTCAAAAAGTTCATTCAAGGATTCCTCATCCCCGGTTCGATATTCGTAAATAACCTGAGCCGTAAATTCCCGATTTTTTTGCGGCCATTTATGTTGATAATCCATATTTACAGCGTAATGATCTCCACTTCTTTTCCAGGTATCTTTACTCAGGTAAGATAGTACATTGTTCTGATCTGTTGAAGTCCACTCTCTGTAATCTAAATCAAAACCTCGCTCCATACTGCGGTTGCCAATTCGTCCCCCAAAGCTAAGCACATCCCAATGTCCAAGATTGATATCCAGGCTCATGCGCAAACCATAGGGGAACATATTCCACTTTGTATCACCATTGGATGTGTTGAAGGTGGTAATATTACCGGTCTGTGTCTGTCGCTCCAGTTTTTGTTCCCCGGGGAAATTGCGACGATTGAAATTACTGGCTACATTCAACACATAACCTTTACCGCGATAACTCAACAGTAAATCGCCACCATACCGGCCGAAAGTCCCGGCACTACTGTTGACCATGCCGCTTAAGCCTTTCAACTTATTCTTTTTTAGAACAATATTAATAATGCCGGAAACACCATCCGGATCATACTTTGCGGAGGGATTGGTAATAATCTCGATATTTTCAATAGAAGTGGCCGGAATTTGCTGTAAAATTTCACTGGCTTCGAGAATCGTTGGGCGATTATCGATTAAGACCTGAAAATTTCCACTACCACGCAACTTCACATTGCCATCAATATCGACATCAACCGATGGTACGTTTTGTAGCACATCCACTGCCGAACCTGATTGCGCCGTAGCCTGTTCGCTTACATTGATCACCTTTTTGTCGATTTGATAGGTAATCGGTACGCGTTCGGCTTCAACTTCAACCGCATCGCTTTGCATCATAACCGGTTCCAGAAATATTTCACCTACCATCACTTCCGGTGACCTTGGAGAAACAATTACCCTATCTATTCGCTTTTTGGAATAACCAATAAAATCGACATCCAAAAAGTAGCGGCCGGCCGGAACATTCTCCAACTTAAAATAGCCGTCCTTGTCGGTAATGGTTCCGGTTACCTGAGTACTGTCCCGTTTTTTGTAAAGAATAATATTGGCATATTCAATGGGCACTTTGGCCTCATCATCATAAACGATGCCCTGAATGGTTCCTTTAAAATTTTTTAAATTCATTCCACCTGGTCTTTGAGCAACTGCAAAGCTACTTACCAAAAAAATCATTATCAAAGCCCACAAGTAACTTCTCATATTTTTCTCTCCTGATTATCCGTTTAAAATTTTCATTATTTATTTTAGTTTCTTTTTTAATTTCAATTTTCATGCCAACTTTAAAGGCGCATTTTCCTT
>CAYNLJ010000294.1:0-3210 GCA_964398005.1 uncultured Caldithrix sp.
TATGCGTTCCATTTCTTTTCTTCTTTTTATTAAATTAAGAATATTAAATTTAAATAATTCACACTGTTTGTGCAATATTTGTTTTCGATCGTTTAAAACCGGATTTACTACCACTGACGAAAGTTCTACTTTAATTATTCCGTAAATTTGGAAATTAAAAAAATTATTGTTAAAATTTAATTGAAATTCCCCTTATTAGATCCAAAGGAGGAGGAAGAAGCCATGGCAGTCAGTGGAGCCGAACGAACCATACGCCAACTGTTAGAAATGGCTGGCATTACTATCAACGGCAATAATCCTTACGATATTCAGGTTCACAATCCCAACCTTTACAATCGTGTTTTAAGCGAACAGGCCTTGGGCCTGGGAGAATCTTATATGGACGGATGGTGGGATTGCGAAGCTCTGGACCAATTTTTTGACAAAATATTAAGAGCACGCCTGGATCAAAAAGTGGAAGGCAGTTGGAAAATGAAGTGGCACGTGCTGCGCGCAAAAATTTTCAATTTGCAATCCAAGGGGCGGGCTTTTCAGGTAGGGCAACAGCACTATGATATTGGTAATGACCTTTACACCCGTATGCTGGATAAACGTTTAAATTACACCTGCGCTTACTGGAAAAACGCTCAAACTTTAGATGAAGCACAGGAAGCAAAACTCGAGCTGGTTTGTAAAAAGTTGCATCTTGAACCAGGGATGGAGGTACTGGAATTAGGCTGTGGATGGGGTTCATTCGCCATTTACGCTGCTCAAAAATATGGTGTAAAGGTCACTGGCGTTACTGTTTCTAAAGCACAGGTTGAATTGGGCATGCAAATGGCAAAAGGTCTGCCGGTTGAACTGAAATTAATGGATTACCGCGATGTTTCCGGAAAATTTGACAGGGTTCTTTCAATTGGCATTATGGAACATGTAGGTTACAAAAATTATCGTACCTACATGGAAGTGGTGGACCGTACGTTGAAGGATGACGGCATCGCATTTTTTCACACCATTGGTGGGAATGTGAGCACAACAACCGCTAATGCCTGGACGACCAAATACATTTTCCCCAATGGTATGCTGCCTTCCATTGCCCAATTGGGCAAAGCGATGGAGGGCTTATTCGTGATGGAAGATTGGCACAACATCGGGCCACATTACGATAAAACCCTGATGGCCTGGTATGAGAATTTTGAAAGGGCCTGGCCTGAGTTAAAAGACAAATATGGTGAACGTTTCTATCGCATGTGGCGTTACTATTTGCTTAGCTCAGCCGGAGGCTTTCGTTCCAGACAGACCCAGCTCTGGCAGGTTGTAATGACCAAACCCGGCCGTGAACAGCCGGAATGCCGGTTCAGTTAAACAAAAAACTCCGGCCATTGTGCCGGAGTAAAATCATGAAAACGTATTTTAAATACTATTCGGTTTATTTGAAATGAACAAAACCGTAAAACGATTTTAATACCGGTAAATTTCCCTTTCTTCGTCAACATCCGGCATTGCATCTTTGTCCGGATGCCAGAGATGACCTTTGAACTGACGCATCTCGAACTTTTCCGGAGGGACCTGTGGAAACCACTTAAAATTTTCGTCGTCGGAGAGAAAACCTTTTTTCTTGCCTAACTTTACCAAAATCTCTTTTTGTTTCCCTTTTCGCTTCAGGTACACCTTTACCTGGTCACCTGGATCGTAAAAATTAACAGTACGTACCAAATCCTGTACATCATGAATTTCTTTTTTATTAATCTGGTAAATTACATCACCCGCTTTAATGCCCGCTTTTTCGGCCGGGGAATTTTTAATTACCTTTTTAACCAAAACACCAAACTCAACTCCAAAATACTCGGCCAATTGTTCATTGAGTGTTTCCGTTTCAACACCTAAAAATCCACCTTTTGAAATGGCCAAAGGCAAGTCCTTCATTTTTACTTTAAATCGTTTTACAATCGAATCGGCTTTAGCTTTTAACTTGTTAGCCTGCAATCGCAGCACAACTTCCCGGTCCTCAGGTTCCAATGGGGTAACATGAGCCGTAAAAATCAATTCTTTGCCCTGCCGATTGACAACAATGTCTACTTCTTTCTCATCATCCAGGTCGGCAAAATACTCTTCCAGATCTTCCGGATCATCAATGCGTTCACCATCAAGTTTAACAATAATGTCATGTTCCTGCAGACCCGCTTTTTCTGCCTCACTGCCCTTGTAAACTTTCAGAACTTCAGCACCCCCATCCAGGTCATATTTTTTCAAAGTTTCTTCATCCGGTGTTGCCACTACAATACCAAAATGTGGACTGTCCTCTTCCTCTTCAATAACCACTACTTTTTGAATCTTCTTTTGATCGGTAGCCAAACCAAAAGCATTGGCTACAAAAAAAATAAACAAGGTAAAAATGAACAGTAAATTTTTCATGACATCCCTCCATACCTGATTTTAGGAAATTTAATGTAATTACGATGTGGCGATTCCAAAAGTTTCAATTTTAATTAGTTGGCACGTCTATTTGCTGTATATGAAAGATGTTTTCATGCAAGGTTTTTTCATCGAATTCGTTTCCCAAAATGGAAATTTTAATGAATTCTGTTTGAACAAAAAAAGCGCCATGAGGGAAACCCCATGACGCCAAAACGAACTGCAAAAATCTTGATAGCCTTAGGGACGTTTTAAAATGGCCCAAACGCCCAGAGCAATCAAAATAATCGGAATGGCCGGGCCAAGTAGAGCAAAAGGCAAAGCCACCAGCCCCACAAGACCGGCAAACAACCCCATTGGTATTAAAATTAATGGTGTCAAAATCAAAGCAATTACCAGCCCCAAGAGTTTAAAAGGCAGTGTGAGCATGACAATACCGACATGAAAGAATACACCCAATAGTTTTAACACCAACCATGCCATGATGATAAAAACAAAAATTCCAATAATAAAATCCATGAGTATTTCCTTTACACTTTGCAAAACTCATTTTTTAATACGAGTTCTGCGCCAAAAAGATTCATTACTCATTTAACAAAATAACAAATCCTTTAGCCGGAACCTTGATGGAAAGTTCACCATTGACGGGGCTTAGGGTTGTTCCCTGCCACAGTTCCTTAAAGTTTTCCGTTTCGTTCACTTTGATCTTTAAAGCAACGTCCCTGTCAGCACGATTAAAGGCCAGATAAGCCACCTGCTCATCAAGCATTCGTTTAAGAACGATTAAATCTTCATTCATGTTTTCATTCAAAAAGG
>CAYNLJ010000295.1:0-3207 GCA_964398005.1 uncultured Caldithrix sp.
GACGCTCTGCATCCTAATAATAATTCGGAATCGGTAAACTTAGGCGGTCAATACGCCTTTAAAATTCCAACTACCGGTGAATTTTTCGTACGGGCCGGCTTTAAGGGCCTTTTCATGGACGAATCTCAGTACGGCTTAACGCTTGGCCTGGGTATGGTTAAATATTTGATGAATAATGTAGGCTTAAAAATTGACTATGCATTCAGAGATGTAGGCATTTTAGGGAATGTACACAGTTATTCCATTGGAATTATGTTCTAAATGAGGAAGAAGATGCCTAAAAAATTGCAAACACTCATCGGGCTGCTACTGATTAGCAGCCTGATTTTTAATTCCTGTAAAAAAGAAATAGAAACAACTCCCACTGAAACGATTTTGGCACGCGTAGCCGATAAAACAATCTCGGTCAATGAATTCATCAGACGGGCTGAGTACACCATTCGCCCTGCCTATTGTCGTGGTGACAACTACATCCATCGTAAAATTGTATTAAATTCTCTGGTTGCCGAAAAATTACTGGCTCTGGAGGCCGGTGAAGATAATGAACTAACACGCAATCATGAATTCCAACAATATCTCTTAGGTCGAAAAGAACAGGCCATGCGCCAGGTTCTCTACCATGAAGTGGGGGAGAAGCCCGTAAAACTGGACACAACAGAAGTCAATCGCCTGTACAAGGTGGCCGGGAGATTGTACAACGTGGCCTATCTGAATTGTCCCTCCAAAGAAGTAGCTGATGAAATCTACCAACAACTCAGCGAAGGCAAAGTTTCCTTTGAACAGGTGGCCAAAGATTTGACAGGTAAAGACAAAGTACCACAACGTGAGATTCGCTTCGACTCCCCCGAACCGGACATCATCAACCAAACACTTTATGATGAATCCATCAAAAAAGGGCAATTAATCGGGCCTTTGGAAGTAGCTCCTGACAGTTATGTCATTTTACGTGTGGAAGGTTGGAAAAGCTTTGTTGCCATGAGTGAACAGCAACAGGCCAATCGTTTAAAACTAGTTCAGGATAAATTAACCGAACGCAAAGCACTGGCCAATTATGAAAAGTTCATCGGGAAGTTGATGGGCGACAAGCAATTGCAGTTCAATCCCAAAACATTTGAAAAAATGGTCAACATTTTGGGCCCCGAATATTTTAAAACGGAAAAAGAAAAACGGGAAATGTTCAACAAGAAGTTCTGGAACAAAGACAACGATATGATGGTGCGTGAAAACAGCCTGGAACAGTTAGCTGCTATTGCTAAAGAACCTTTCTTTACCATCGATGGCCAAACCTGGACCGTCGAACAATTTATGGATCACCTGCAGCGCCATCCGTTAGTCTTCCGGAGAAAAAAATTCCCTAAAAATCAGTTTGCCCGCCATTTTCGTCAGGCGGTGGCCGATCTTTTACGTGATTATTACCTGACACAGGTTGCTTATGAACGCGGGTATGACAAACGTCCCGAAGTTCAACGGAACGTAAATATGTGGAAAGACAATCTGCTTGCCTTGTATCAGAAGAAAAAATTTCTGGAGCAGCAGGATCTGAAGGGCAAAAAAGGCATCAAAATAATTAAAGAAGTGCTTGATCCTTACGTTGCACAACTCAGAGAAAAATATCAACAGCAAATTGAGATTAATACCGATGCTTTTGAAAAAATTCAGTTAACAAGAATAGATCTATTTGCCATTCAACCGAATCAGGCCTTTCCGGTGGTAGTTCCTTCATTTCCTCAGCTGACCACACACAATAAACTTGACTACGGCAAGAAAATGGAATTGGCTAAAAATAATTAAGGAGAAACAGAGCCGATGAAAATTTTATTAAATTTAACGCTTACATTGTTGCTAATTTTCGGTAATCTGACTGCTGCTTCAAACCTTGAAAAATATGATCAAAAAATTGCTGATTTACTCAAACGCATGACACTCAAAGAAAAAATCGGCCAGATGACGCAGGTGACGCTTGAGGTTGTGGCCCATGATCATGTAGAGGGAATTCCTCTTACCAGACTTAAAATGGATTCGTTGAGAATTGCTGTTGTTGAATATGGTGTAGGTTCGATCTTAAATACAAATAATGCGGCCAATTCGGCAGAAAACTGGATCGAAATCATCAATACAATACAAAAAGTAGCTACTGAGGAAACCCGCCTTGGCATTCCTGTTTTGTACGGCATAGATGCCATTCATGGTTCTAACTACATAGCCGAAGCGACTCTTTTTCCTCAAAGCATTGCCATGGCAGCTACTTTTAATCGGGAATTGTCACGTAAAGAAGGACACATTACAGCCATTGAAACACGGGCAGTAGGCATTCCCTGGAATTTTAATCCGGTGCTGGGATTGGGACGTCAACCCTTGTGGTCCCGTTTCTGGGAGACTTATGGCGAAGATGTCTATTTGACCAAAGAATTGGGCAGAGAATACATTATTGGATTGCAGGGTGAAGATGGTGATATCTCCCAACCGGATCGTGTTGCCGCCTGTATGAAGCACTATGCCGGTTACAGTGTACCTCTTTCAGGAAAAGATCGCACGCCTGCCTGGATTCCTGAAAACTATTTGCGGGAGCTTTTTTTAGTGCCGTTTAAAGAAGCCGTTGATGCCGGAGTGTACACGGCTATGGTTAATTCCAGTTCCGTCAATGGAGTACCGGCGCATGCCAGCCATTTTCTACTAACGGATATTCTTAGAGAAGATTGGGGATTTAAAGGCCTGGTCGTCAGTGACTGGCGGGATATCATTCATCTGCATGTGCGGGATCATGTGGCCGCTTCGGAAAAAGAAGCCGTGAAAATGGCGGTGCTTGCCGGACTGGACATGAGCATGGTACCATTTAAGTACACTTTTGCCGATTACCTTTATGAACTGGTTCAGGAAGGTCAAATTCCGGAAAGCAGAATTGATCAATCTGTGGCTAATATTTTACGTGTTAAGTTTGCCCTGGGACTTTTTGACAACCCGTTTCCTGATCAAAAACGCAAAGAACTGGTTGGTAAAGACGAACATGCACAGGTAAGTCTGCAGGCCGCTCGGGAAGCCATCACACTTCTGAAAAATGAGGATCAAATTTTACCTCTGAAAAAAGATGCAAAAATCCTGGTTACCGGTCCCACCGCCAATTCCATTTCTTATTTAAATGGAGGCTGGACCTACACCTGGCAGGGTAGCGATGAACGCTACTATCCAAAACATTACACTACCATTCTG
>CAYNLJ010000296.1:0-3162 GCA_964398005.1 uncultured Caldithrix sp.
CAATAGATTTAATCTATGATTGTGTAGATAATTAACTATTCATTTTCTTTTTCTTTGCCAAAGTTGGGCAAAGTGTGCTGTTTTAGAAATAATAAAAATAGCATAAAACAGCCGATTGACAGAATTAATAACTAATCAAATTCAGTACTTTTTCAATATTTATTTTTTGTAGGCCAGATTGGGATATAGCCAACTTCAGCAACAATTTTTTGCCCGTCAGTTGAAAGTGTATAATCTATGAAATTCTTGATGGCACCTTCTGGTTTGTCCACTGTGTACAAATATAAATATCGTGTCAAAGGATAACGATCTTTTCGTACTTCTTCTTCAGTAGCAGCAACGTTGTTAATCCTGCAATGTTTGACATTTTGGCCATAGGCCAGACCACCGTAACCAATAGCATTGATATGTGTTGCGACAAAATTTGCAATTCCCGCAGTTGTAGGAATTATTATTGCAGCTGAAGAATAAGCGCTGTCATGCAACAGATGTTCTTTTAAATAATAATAGGTTCCGGAAGTCGGAGGACGAATTACCACAAGAATCGTAGTATCGATCCCTCCCACATCACGCCAGTTTTTAATCTGACCCGTAAAAATTTGACGCAATTGTTCGAGATTCAAATTACTGATTGGATTCTCTGGATTCAAATAAATGCTTAAAGCGTCTTTAGCTGTTAAAAAGGAAAGTCCAATTTTCCCGTAACGTTTGGAAAGTTCCTGTGCTTCTAAGCTACGAATCAGACGTGAAGCGAGTGCGATATCGATTTTACCATTGATCAATGCTTTGAAACCAGTGGCAGTTCCGCCTCCCTCAACATATACCGAAATGCCAGGATGACGACGCATATAATCTGCTGCCCAGGCTCGGGCAATTAATTGCATGGTATCGGAACCTTTTAAACGGATGATAATCGGTTTATTGTATTGTCTTAAATGGCAACCTACCAACGAAAACATTAGCAGTGTGACAACAAAAAATTGATAGACCGATCTTTGTTTCATCTGCGCTCCGCAATTGTTTGTAATCGAATGTTCTTAAATGGGACGCCGTTTTTCCATTCAATAAGATGGTTGGTATTTAGCAAAATTTTCAGAAAGTCTTTTAAAAAAAGAACATGTTGTGCAGCTGCCTGCCAGTTGATAGGTTGTTGTAGATCATCAAATGGTGAATGATAAATTTGCTTATTCCAGTCAAGCCATTTCTTCAAGCCGATTCCCGAAGTCAAATGCCGATAACTAAGGCCATCCATAACCAAAATCGAAGGAACGCCGGCCCAGGCAAAAGCCATTTGATCAGAACGGGCAAAAGATTCAAATTGTAAAAATTGTGGCGGAATAGACGAAACCATCAGATGGTTCTGTTCTGCTGCCTGGTTAAGTAGTTCTCCTAAGGTAGAGTATTGCGCCCCAACGCCAATTACATCGTTGAAAGTGTCAAACATGGCTAAGCCATCAACATTCAAATTGGCAAATGTTTTGTACAAAGGGACTATAGGATGATCGGTGTAATAGGTTGAACCTAATAAACCGCTTTCCTCTCCGGTAACAAGCAGAAAAATAATTGGTCTGTTGAGTTTAATTTCAGATGCATTTAATAATTTTGCCAATTCAAGTACACCGGCCACACCGGCTGCATTGTCCATGGCGCCATTGTAAATGGAATCACCATCAACCGGAAAGCCAATACCCAGATGATCATAATGGGCAGAAACGATGACATACTCATCTTTTGGAAAATAAGTGTTAGCCGGTAAGAGACCGATCACATTACGCGCTATAAAATCACGTTCTTTAAAACGACCACTAAATTTTAACTTTGTTTTTAAAGGAAAAGACCGCATGGTGTGCTGATCTGCTTTTTTTAAAATTTCTTGCAGATCGTGACCACTGTCTTTAAATAAAAATGTGGCAACCGAATCGTTAACCTTCAACATAAGACTTAGATTGTCTGTTACACGGTAAGCCAAACTGACATCGTCAAAGGAAAAAGCCCTCTGATAATGCGACCAATTTTCTTCAGTTTCATTTCCTGAAATATGCAACAAAATGCTGCCTATGGCTCCATGAGCGATAGCCGTACGTTGTTTGGATTCCGGGTATCTGTAAATGGTCGGTGCAGAACCTTTGAAGTAGTGATCATCCTCAGAAACCGGTTCTCCTTCCAGAAAAACGGCAACCTTGCCCTGGACATCAACCGAAATATAATCATTGTAATCAAACTCCGGTGCGCTGATGCCATATCCGACAAATACCATTTCTGTAGGCGTAGGAATAAATGTCTGAACACCACTGTGAAACAAAAGAAAATCACTCGATAAGTTTAAAGTTAAACGCTCGTTACCGTTTAGCAAACAAAGATTTGTCCCCTGAAGCGCTCTGCTCCCGTGCATGGGGATGTTTTGAAACCAGCTTAAGTTATCTCCAAACGGTTGAACGCCTGCTTCCATTAATTGCTGCTTTATGTATTCCGCAGCCAAATATTCCCCGCGACTTCCAGTACCGCGTCCCTGCAGTGAATCAGAAGCAAGAAAGGCTACATGCTGACGTAATTGCTGCATTAATTGAGAATAAATTTCCCCCGAAGATTGCCCAATAACCGGGAGTATTAAAAACAATAAAAAAAGAAATATTAGTCGTACGGAAAACAATTTTACGCTGTGTTCCTAAATTATTTTTGGTCTAATGTACTGCAGATCATGAACTAATACAAATTTAAGCAAAGGCTTTATTGATTGAAAGGCAGTAAGACCGCATCCATTTCTGGAGTAATGAAGTGACGAAGTGACAAAGTAGCAGATTGCTCTCTCCAATTCGCCGATTTAAGTGATTTAGCTGCCGAATTACACCGAAATTCCCCGAACACCAAGTAAATTTAGAATCATTGATGAATTGAATTGTAATTTGACGGTTTTCATGTTTTCAAATATGCAACACCTTGAATTAAAAATAGTCTCATTTAAATTGGGATTCAAACAAAATTAATTGAGGAATGATAGTTAGATCAAAAGTGATGAACATATCCCACATTTTTAAATGTGGGCAGAAAAATATCTAAAAAAAATTGTAGCGCGACTCTCCAGAGTCACCTGGCCGAACGGCCATAGCAATATATTTCCGCTTCGCGGAAAATCGACTCTGGAGAGTCGATCTACGAACTCGC
>CAYNLJ010000297.1:0-3157 GCA_964398005.1 uncultured Caldithrix sp.
AAACATTCAGTTCCCGGTCGCCAACGGAACGGGCCACAAATTTGTAATAATTCATAAGATTGGTAATGTCTTTGTAATAACCGGTTACGGTGATTTTGTAATCATTACCAATTTGTTGTTCCACACCTAATTCGTAAGCAACCGTTTTCTCCGGACTTAAATTGGGATTGCCAACGTAGTTACCCACTTTTGTCAAACTTTGCAGGTAATGGTTTCGATACAGGTAATAGCCGTCCGGTCGTTGAAAATAATGGCCATAGGTAAAATGTAAAATACTCTTTTCAGTGATCGGATGCGAAATACCGATACGCGGGCTGAGCTGGTACTTCATGGAGGCCTTCTTTGGATTTTGTAAAATCGGGATGCCATCAGCACCGACCGAGGTAAAGGGATTGGCATAATCAGCCGGGTAGTAAACGTCATCGTAAAGACCATTAGGGTCAAAGGCATCAAAACGCAAACCAACCAGGCCAATAATACCTTCGTACTCAATTTTGTCCTGAATGTAGGCACCAACGTCCAGACTGTTTTGCGTCCAGATGTCGTAACGGTAAATACCAACGCCCAGGGTCCAGCTGATATTTTCAACTTTGGTAGTGTGGTAATCCACCTGCAGGCCACCCTTTAACAGGTGATTGGGATTAGCCTGACTGACGATATCGGCCTTTAAAGTTTGGGTCCAGGATTTTTGATCACGGTAACCGGGATCATCACCACGCAGCCACCAGAAGTTGTCCTCCCGTTCGCGGTAAATGGGATGGGGTCCTGGTTTGGAAATATCCCACTGCAAATCTTCATCGCGATTGCCATCGCCATCCCGGTCATCTACATCAAGAGTGGAATAGTGATAGTTGGAGTAAAATGAATTTAATCTTACTTCGTAAAAGGTTTTGGCTCCGAGTGAGTGTGTCCAGTTCATGTAAAACAGATTACTGGCCTGTTTGCGATGCCACAAATACTCCTGCATGCCAGCCATGTAATACGTTTTGACTACACTGTAAGCAGTAGAATCGTAAAGCCCGCTTTCGTTTTTAATATCTACCTTTCCAAAAAGATTTTTGTCGTTTACATAACGGTAAATTTCCAACGTATCGCTTCCCGCACGTATCCCTTTGTAGTAAGTGTCCTTCTGGTAATTGGGCCCCGGCCCGTACTTGGAAGCCGGAAAGTAGAAATTGTCCCATTCGTTTCGGTTGACCACAGTGCCCAGAGAAAGCTTCATATTGGGTGAAAATTTAAAGGTCAGTTTTCCCTGATAGTTTTGTTTAAAACCTTCTTCATTCATATAAAAACCCTGGTTGCGGTCCACAACCTGCGCTGACAAAGAGAAAGAGATCTTGTTTGAATAAATGGGACCGTTCAAGGTACCTTCGTAATAATTCTCGAGAGGTTGTAAAAGTTTAAAGCGGTAGCCATGCTCTTTAAAGGAAGTGTTTGCGCCAAACCCGGGTTTGGAAGAAAAACGCAACCGCCCTGTAAAACGGCTGCCACCTTCTTTTAAGGCAAGATTAAGAATACCGGATTGCACATTCCCGTATTCGGCACTGAAGCCGCCTAAAGAAACTTCCATTTGTTCTATGCCTAACTTGGGCACATCACTGGTAAAACCGCCAAAACTGCCGGAGTAGGTTCCAGCCGGATCACGCACCGGAATACCATCAATTAAAACCAGCACTTCTCCCGAACGTCCGCCACGAAAGTGGGTGCCGACTACACCCGGTTGAAAGCGGGCCACTTCCTGAAAAGAAGTAATCGGTTGCAGTTCCATGTCCTGTGAAGAGACCAGATGGCGTGTTGAAATAGCGTCCTTGCGAATCATGGGTTTTTCGGCGATGACGGTAATCGCTTCTGCGGTTTCGAGGGTTGTTTCTTCCATTTTCAGATCGATGCGTGTGGTCAAATCAACATTTACCACAACATCATTGACAATTACGTTTTTGTAGCCGACGAATGAGGCTTCCAGGGTGTAGCTGCCGGGAGGGACATTCAAGATGACGTAGTAGCCTTCAATATCGGTTGCCGCTCCCATGGAAGTCCCCTTTAACAGCACATTGACTCCAGGCAGGGGCTCGCCGGTTTTTGCATCGGTAATAAATCCTGCTATTTTCCCTGTCACGCCTGCCCATATCAGGTGTGGGAGGAAAAATAGAAACAGCAAAAGTAAAAAACGTTTCATAAAGCCCTCCAAATGAATGGTGATTTAAAAATATATGCACTGAATTTAAAATTTTTTTTAGGCTGGCCCTCCTTTCCCTCGTAAAGTACACTTTGAAACAATTTGGTAATTTTTTCTAAAAATAAACATAATTGTGAATAATTACAAGGAAGATTGTTAAGAAAGTCAACTTACTTCCGCATTTTGTATAAAATTTAAATTATTTTTAAAGATTTTTTAATTAGTTTAATGCCAATAAATTCAAGCAATTAAGATCAAACATGCCGGAATTAACACCTAAAAAAAGCAAATTTTTTTGTTGAATTATTGCGAATTATTTAATATAATTTAAGCAGTGTAATTAGCATGTAAATGTCGTGGGTTTGTTAAGAAGGTTACCAAACCCATGCTTTGTTAATAAAAGCCTTTATTTAAACTCAAAGGAGTTTAGTTGTATGAAATACCTGCGAGTTATCTCTTCCATCCTCATTTTCCTCTTCGTCAATAGTTTAACTGCCGGAACAACGGGTAAAATTTCAGGTCAGGTGAAAGACGCCCGGACCGGTGAACCCCTGCCCGGTGTTAATGTCATTGTGGAGGGTACTGTTCTGGGAGCTTCCACGGATCTGGACGGTTATTATGTGATTACCAATGTTCCTCCCGGTGAATATACGCTAAGCTTTTCGATGGTTGGTTATGCCCCGCAAAAAGTGACCCAGGTGAAGGTCAATATCGATCAAACGACAATCATCAATGCTAAGCTAAGCGAGCAAGCGCTGGAAGGTGAAGAAATTGTTGTTGTGGCAACCAGACCGATTGTCGAAAA
The DNA here is from genome assembly GCA_964398005.1 of uncultured Caldithrix sp. Classification (GTDB taxonomy): domain Bacteria; phylum Calditrichota; class Calditrichia; order Calditrichales; family Calditrichaceae; genus Caldithrix. Next base: position 2,982 of record CAYNLJ010000297.1, read on the forward strand.
AGACGTAGCCGCCAGTCGGGCTAACATTTCCAGCCAGGAAATCAAAGCTTTACCTGTCGTCAATGTGAGTAGCGTAGTCGGGTTGCAAGCTGGTATTGAAGGGCTGCAAATTCGTGGTGGTGGTTTGAGCGAAGTGGCTTTTGTAATGGATGGAATCACGTTGCGTGACGAACGTG
>CAYNLJ010000298.1:0-3150 GCA_964398005.1 uncultured Caldithrix sp.
GCAGCGCTGATGAGTCACTGGAAAATCAGACCGCAGCCCAGAATTTTTTACCTGGCAAAGGACGTGCCTATGGGATCGATCTATTGCTTAAAAACAATGTCTGGCGCCTAAACGGATGGATGGGATATTCTTTAGCCTGGACCAAACGTAAGACAAAAAATTACAACTTTGGTCTGGAATACTACCCTACATTCGACCGCAGGCACACCATAACTCTTGTTCAAAATTTTAGTTTCGGAAAAAACTGGAAATTCAATTTAGCTTACAAATTTGGTTCCGGCCAACCCTTCACTCAGCCCACGGCACGTTTTGCCGCTTTAACCCCCGACGGACGCCTTTATTACTATCCTTTGTCCGGGCGTAAAAACATGTATCGGTTACCGGATTACCATCGCCTGGATATTGGATTGTTTAAACAATGGACTATTTTAGGTTTACCGATTGAAATTTATGTACAGGTCATTAATGTATTTGATCATAAAAATGTCTGGTTTCGCCAGTTTAATACGCAGGATAATCCGGCGACCATCGATGACCAGGAGATGTTACCACGGTTGCCAACCTTTGGCTTTTCATTTAAGTTTTAGGGGAACCAATGACACATAATCAAATTAAAATTTTTCTCATTTTGCCATTGTTAATGTTTCTTTTTAGTTGCCGGTCAACCAATAACTCAATAGATTATGAAAAGAAAATTTTTCTTTTTGCCTATTTAAAAGGAAATCAGTATCTCACCAGAGATCAGGCGATCTGGTTGTCCTACAGTCAACCTTTGTTTGAAAAGTATGATGCTGGCCAGGCAGCTATTTCAAAAGCCGACATTGTTTTAACCGATTCTACAACGACTGAAAGCTGGAGTTTAACAGAAGATTCAACACGCAAAGGTTTTTACTTCAATGACCAGATTTTAATTAAACCTCAACATACTTATCAAATCCACATCACTATTGAGAACAACATTGTAACCGCCCGTACAAAAGTTCCGCCCATTCTGGAAATAAATACGCCCTTAAATAAAGGCATTACTAATCATGTTAAATTTGACAGCATTCGTTCGAAGTATCCTCTTCTTCTTTGCTGTTCAAAAGCGGATCAACTCATTATGATCGATCTTTTTTGTCTCGAACCTTTCGATCAAGCAGAATATATCAATCCGTTCGGAGATCAGAAATATCCACAGAATGAAGAAGAATACGACGGAGGCGTAGACGGGCCACCACGACACATCCGGGCCATCGCTCCTCTCAATGTACTAACCCCAACAGGAGATCCAAATCAATATGTAATCGATTGGTATTCAGCGATGATTGCTTTTTATGGCAACTACCGACTCAGTATTTACGCCATCGATGAAAATTACAACCAGTATATTTCTGCAGAAAATCCGGTTTATTCCGGTGGGGTAAGGGGTGGACTTGGTGTTTTTGCCTCTATGACCGGGCAGCAATATTTACTTTTGGTACAAAAATAAACATATCTTTACCAAAGCAATTGATTCAATCCGATATTTTTAAAAGGAAATTCTTACTAAAAAATTCTCCTTTTCTTTTTGCGATACGGAATCGGTTCCTGATGTTTTTCACATTTTTTGGTAGGAGCATATTTTAAATTGAACAATTCTTCGTAGGTCTCCGGACAGTAAGGCGTGGCCAGCAAATTTGTTTCGGCACAAACCTTTAATTTGGCCACACCTGAGGCCTGTGGAAAATCGACATGCTTTTTAATATCCGGGATGGAATCATAAACCATTTTCATGAAGTCCGCCCAGAAAGGCAAGGCGGCCACTGAACCGGCCATTCCCCGACCCAGACTGTATTTAAAGTCATCCAATCCAACCCATACGCCGGCTACTAAATCCGGTGTAAAACCAATAAACCAGGCATCGGTGTAGGAATTGGTCGTGCCGGTTTTACCACCAGCTTTTTCGTAAAATTTAAAGACGGTTCGGGCTCTTACACCCGTACCACGGTTTACAACGGTTTGTAACATATCGTTCATGATGTAAGTAGTTTCAGGGGACAGAGCTTCTTTCATTTTAGGCATTTGCGTGTAAATCACATTGCCGTTACGATCTTCAATTCGAGTAATGGCAATCGGGTAAACATGAACACCATTATTGGCAAAAATGCCGTAAGCCGAAACAATTTCCAATGGGATGACATCGGCACTGCCCAGAGCCAAAGAAGAGTATGGATGCAGAGGGGTCGTAATTCCCATTTCACGGGCATATTTAATAACAACCTGTGGCGTAATATCAGCAATCAATCGGACTGCCACTGAGTTTAAAGACCTTCTTAAGGCTTCCCGCAGTGTGACCATTTTGCCACTGAAGGTACCGCTGTAGTTCTGTGGCGTCCAGCGCGTGCTGTCCGGATTAAATTCCACCGTTGGCAAATCCGGATATTTGGTGGCCGGAGAAAAGCCGTTGTCAATTGCTGCGGTGTACAAAAATGGTTTAAAAGCTGAACCCGGCTGACGCATCATTTGTGTCACCCTGTTCCATTTTGATCTTTCAAAGTCACGCCCACCAACCATGGCCAAAATATGCCCGTTGTGGGGGTCGATTGCCGTAAAAGCCAACTGCACTTTGCTGATGCTCTCGTAAGCCGAATCGCCCAGTTCCTCTTTAATTTTGGTAAAGACCGATTGACGACGCACGCGTTCCTGAATGGCATCGATGTGTTTGGCAATAGCCATTTCCATGTATTTCTGTACCCGGGTGTCCAGGGTTGTGTAAATGCGCAACCCGTCTTCATAGATATTGACGCCTAATGAATCCTGCAACTGGTTCAGTTTACGCCGCACATGCTCCGTAAAATAAGGAGCAACTTTCATTTTATAGGGATCTGTAATGTCCAGCTTCAGGGGTAGTTGCTTTAAGCTGTCAAACTCAGCCTTGGTCAGCTTGCCGTTTTCCATCATCATGCTTAAAACCACATTGCGTCGTTTCAGAGCTCTGTCCGGATGACGAATGGGAGAATAATAGGTTTGCCCCTTCAAAATTCCGATTAACAGGGCCGCTTCTTCGATTGAAAGATCTTCAACATCTTTGTTAAAATAACGTTTGGCCGCCGCCCGAATGCCATAAGCGTGATTTCCAAAGAAGGTAATATTCAGGTACATGCTTAAAATTTCTTCTTTGGAATAGGT
>CAYNLJ010000299.1:0-3145 GCA_964398005.1 uncultured Caldithrix sp.
AGGCGCTAAAATTTTGACAGTTCGAAAATTTGAACTCAGTTTCCGTTTTCAAAAACTGTTGGGTGATCACTTGTGCAAAAGTCCGGGCCAAAAGCCGGTAACCTTTTTCGTTGGGGTGCAGGTGTTCTAAAAACAGACGTCCATCCCAGATGCCATGCGGCGAAAAGGCGCTAAACAGACTGTCCGTTGGGGCTAATGGCAGTGACCTTCTCTTGGCGGCTTCAACTATTATCTGATTAATGGCGGACGGCGCCCGAAAAGGCACCTGGTCGTAATCACGAGCCAGGACAAAATGATGTCGGGCTGTGTCAAAATCATTTAAAGCGTAGCACACCTGACCCATTAAAAAATGTAACTGTGCATTGAGTGGTTGCTTCTTTAAGGCCGTTTGCAGCAAGGGTTTCGCTTTGGAAAAATTGTTTTTTGCCAGCAATTCATTGATCCGGGTAAAATTGGGCGCCGTTTTTTGAAGTTCCGGAGCCCCAAGTGGCTGCTGGTCTTTCAGGTTGCAGACCAGCGGAGAGAGAATTACACCAATGTTTTGTTCTTCAAAAATGTTTAAAATTTCATTCAAATTGGTTTTGAAGTTTTTCAATGTTTTCCGGTAAACCGGGCTGTCAAAACGTACTTTATTGTTTTTAATCATGCGTGCCATTAAGGTGGCTTTTTGCGCTTTAGGTTTGGGGCTTAGCTTGTAAATGAGCGATTCAATCAACTGGTAAATGCGCAGGGATTTAAGTTCTAAAAACCATTGCACCAATGTTGGATTCGACACATGTCCTCTGGCCGATGCCAGGCCAAAGGCGCCGTAAAATTCGTTGTGTCCCATGTAAATCAGGATTAAATCCGGTTTGAGTTTTAAAACTTCATGACTCATGTGGCGCACACCGTGAGAATTTAAGGCTGAAACGCCAAGGTTGATCACCTGAAAGTCTTTATCAGGAAACTGTTTTTGCAGGGCGCATTTTAAAAAGGCTGGAAAACTAATATTGACTTCGTAAGGAAAGCCAGCCGTGGTGGAACCACCCAGACAGACGAGCCGCAGCGTATTGGGCCTTTTTTGTACCGGGATTTTCTGCTCAATCAGTTCAGGCGCGGAAGGATCGAAACGACCGAAAAATTTTTGCGGGTAACGGGGATTCGTCAGGTAAAAACCATTTTTTTTGAAAAATAAAGGGTAATTCGTGCCAAAGCCGCTGATTCGTAGGGAGAACTCAAAAAAGGTCAACAGTAAAATTGGAATGACAAATAAAGTTGAAACAAAAAGAAAGCGTTTCATGGTGCTGTAAAGTTCCAAAAATGATGATTAATAAATAAAATCCCCTCCCCCAAAAAGCGTTTCTTCACGAAAACAGGGAGGGGAATAAGCTTTTTTATTTTGCTTTCTCCTTCATTCCCTTCATCATCCAGCTTTTGGTTAGCCACAGGAAAACGGTTGAAGAAATGGCAATCAATCCGTAGATAAACCACAATTTACCGGAATGTTCAGGTAACCCCGTTTCAGGTCTGGGAATGTATTTTTCCACGAAATAGCCGGAATACAAACCGGTAAGTACCTTGGTTAAAAACCAGGGCAACTGTCCAATGCCCATGTAAGCGCCGGTTTTGCCTTCGGGTGCAATTTCGGCAATCCATTGCAAAAAGCGAGGTTGCCACATGGCTTCACCAATGGACATAATCAAGATGTAGCTGAGGAAAAAGACGACATTTGGACCCAGTGCAAGTAAAAAGGTAGGTGCAGCCATTACCAGCGTTCCGTAGATCATCATTTTGTAAATATTGCGGGAAGCAGTTAAACCAGCTACAACAGGGGCCAGTACAAAAATGAGAATGGGATTGATGTTGGAGAACAGTTCAAAATAGCGACTGACAACAGAGCCGTGGAAAGCCCGATCCAGGTAGTAAGGAATGGTCAGCCAGTTGTGGGCAAACAGGGTCTGAACCGGAATCAGCATGAAAATAAAGGCTACAAAGCGTAAATCACGAAAGGGATGATCCGGACGGTGACGCAAATATTCCCAGACAGAAAGTAAAAAGCCTCCGGCCAGTAAAATAGAAGCCAGTACCAGATTGAACTGTATTTTCTCATTGCGAATCATGACTACCAGTACCAGCAAGGCTAAAGTAATCAGAGAGTAAATGGTAAAAGGTAAATTATTGATTTTTTGTTTTGTTGTTTCTGTTTTGCTTTCTTCTTCTGTTTCTTCTACCGGTTCCGACATTTCGGCTGTTTCGCGGGCAATTTGTTCGACGGCCTGCTGATCGGTCTTTTTCGTTAAAATCAGAGCTGTAATTAACAAAGACAGCAGGGTAAGTAAGGCGTAAACCCAAAAAACAGCAGGCAATCCATTCGGGGGGAAAACGCTTTCGAAACGATGGCGCACCAAAGGGGAAATAAAACCGGAAAAGAAAGCGCCTAAGTTCATTAAACCGTAAATGACCGCGTAACCCATGGCTGCGGTTTTGGGATTGGTGTAACGTTTAACCCCGGCGTAGCTGGCAGGCTGATAAAGTCCGTAACCAAGTACCATTAAAAAGAGACCGCCAAACATGACAAAAAACATGGGCGAACCTAAACCGGAACCCAGAGGAATGGTGCCGGAAAGCCCAACCAGCGCCCGGCCAATGAACATGACGGCAAAGGCCAGAATAAGTGAAACACGTACGCCCAACTTGTCAGAGACACCACCTAAAATAAGCATGGCAAAGGTAATGCCGCCGGTTACAAAGCTGTAAACCCACCCGGCCTGCGGATCGGTAAGCGCAACGTTTTCAGAACAGAATTTGCCCAGAATGGTTAAAATGCCAAAATAAACCAAACCTTCAATAATGTAAGGAACATTGATGCCCCACAGGGCTTTAGGCGCTTTTACGAAGGCAACAAATGTTTCGCCTAATTCCTTAAAGGCATCATTTACAGCCTGAGAAAAAGATTTCTTCTCAACGGCTTCGTCAACCTGTACTTCAGCCATCGTGCATCTCCTTATTTGATTTTCCGGTTCAGGGGATTCCTCCTTCCTCGTTTTTCTAAACGGAGCGCGGCGGAATGAAAAATCCCCAACAGTCATCGTACTATCTAAAATAAAGAGTTAAATATAAAAATTAATTAGGTGCTAAAAAAGAAAAAAATACAGTGGCCATCTAA
>CAYNLJ010000300.1:0-3131 GCA_964398005.1 uncultured Caldithrix sp.
CAAGAAAGGCCATAAAAAGGATTCCAAAGATTACTTTTTAGCAGGTAAGGCATTACCCTGGTGGGCTATTGGAGCCTCATTAATTGCGGCCAATATTTCTGCAGAACAATTTATTGGGATGTCTGGTTCCGGTTTTGCCATTGGCCTGGCTATTGCCTCGTATGAGTGGATGGCAGCCATTACCTTGATCATTGTGGGGAAATATTTCTTACCCATTTTCATCGAGAAAAAACTTTACACGATTCCCGAATTTATCGAACAACGGTTTAGTGAAACATTAAAGACCATTTTAGCCGTGTTTTGGGTTGCTCTTTACATTTTTGTGAATTTGACCTCAGTATTGTATTTAGGTGGCAAAGCGTTAGATACCATTATCGGTGCAGGTGATGGCAATATGATTTTGACCTGGATTCTGGTATTGGCATTTATTGCCATTGCTTATTCCCTATATGGTGGTCTGTCTGCAGTTGCCTGGACCGATGTTGTGCAGGTTGTCTTGCTGATTGTGGGAGGCATCATCACAACAGTATTAGCTTTAAATCATGTTACACCAGAAGGTGGTATTTTTAATGGTCTGGCCCATGTTTATCATTCGGCAGGCGATAAATTCCACATGATCTTAACACGTGACAATCCGGAATTTTACAATTTACCGGGGATTGCCGTTTTGATCGGAGGAATGTGGGTAGCCAATTTGTATTACTGGGGATTCAATCAATACATTATTCAGCGCGCACTGGCAGCCAAATCTTTAAAAGAAGCGCAAAACGGATTGGCTTTTGCCGGATTTTTGAAACTTCTCATTCCTGTGTTGGTGGTCATTCCCGGAATCGTGGCCTATGTGCTTTTCTCTCAGCCTGCAGGCACAACGGTCATTCATGGTGTTCAGGAAGCTTTTTTAAAGGTAGATGGTACCATCAATTTTGATAAAGCCTATCCCTGGTTAATCAGTCAATTTATTCCAATTGGCTTAAAAGGTTTGGTTGTTGCTGCTTTAACCGCGGCTATTGTCTCCTCATTGGCTTCCATGTTAAACTCCACTTCAACCATCTTTACCATGGACATTTATAAACCTTATATAAACAGAGATGCTACAGAATCCCAATTAGTTAAAATTGGTAGAATTACTGCCTTAATAGCTGTAGTAATTGCCATTGCCATGACCAATGTCATGGACAGTATCCCTCAAATGTTTCAGTACATTCAGGAATACACCGGACTTGTCAGCCCGGGAATTTTAGCCATTTTCCTGATGGGATTATTCTTCCCCAAAACGACCAACAAAGCCGCTATTTACGGAGCTATCTCTTCCATCATTATTGCCTTGTTACTCAAACTACCAGCAGTCGATTTGCCCTGGATGGATCAGGTTTTTTACACCTTGATTATCACCATGGTTTTGATTGCTGGAATCAGCCTGACGACATTAGAAACTGAATATGATGATAAATCTATTCATTTAACGGCCGCAACCTTTAAGACAGGGAAAAGCTTTAATGTCAGTGCTTATATCATTATGACTATTTTAGCCGTTCTGTACGTTGTTTTCTGGTAATCCTGAATTTTGGTAAAAAAACGAATTGACAGCAAAGGCCAGAACTTTCAACAGGTTCTGGCCTTTTGTTTTATCGAATTTCCCTACACCTTATCTATCATTCCTGTACTCAAAAATTATTCCCAATAATCCAGAAAAACAAAGTGCTGTTAAATTTAATTTCTGACATAGGCATCATGGTAAATGCCCAAAGTTTTTATCAAATTATCAACCGACATCACCGGGCTGCGTTTCATTTTATTTACAGATTAATTGAATAATTAAAGGCGAGGACTCCCTCGCCTTTTGGATAAATTCAACGCTCTTCAGAATGCTGCAGGAGGCTGACTTAACGCTGCACTCTCCCGGAAAGATTTCCTCCTACAATATTCATCACTTCATCCACCGAAACTAAATTCATATCCCCGGGAATGGTCTGTTTTAAGGCAGAAGCGGCCACCGCAAACTCCAATGCCTCCTTTTTGTCCGAAAATGTGTTTAAGCCATAAATCAACCCGGCGGCAAAACTGTCACCTCCGCCCACTCTATCCACTAAATGAATCGGATATTTGCGGCTTACCAAAAATTGTTGTCCATCATAAAACATGGCAGACCAATTATTATCCGATGCCGAAATGCTTTCCCGCAGGGTAATGGCTACCATGCTGGCCTTACCTACCTGCAGCAACTGACTGGCAACTGACTTGTAATGTTCCACATCCAGTTTACCGCTGGTAACATCGGTGGTTTCGGCCTCAATTCCAAAAACATCGGCTGCATCTTCCTCATTGGCGATGATTAAATCCACATACTGTACAACCTGGCTCATTATTTCTTTGGCCCGTTCCCGGGTCCACAATTTTTTGCGGAAATTTAAATCACAACTTACGGTTAAACCTTTTTCTTTTGCTTTTTCTACTGCACGAATCGTAGCCTGGGACATCGCTTCACTTAAAGCTGGCGTAATCCCGGTTACATGGAACCAATCGGCTCCAGCAAAGATTGCATCCCAGTCAAAATCCTCAAATTTTGCAGTGGCAATCGCGGAATTGGCTCGATCGTAAACAACTTTAGAAGGACGAATGGAAGCACCATGCTCTAAAAAATAAATGCCAATTCGTTCCCCTGCTCTTACAATAAAAGAAGTGTTTACGCCCAGGCCTCTTAATTGTTTTACCGCAGCGTCTCCCAATGGATTGGCCGGTAATCTGGTAACAAAACGCGATTCAAAACCAAATTGTGCCAACGATACTGCCACGTTGGCCTCACCACCACCATAACTGGCCTGAAGCACAGAAGCCTGGATTAATCGCTCATAATTAAAGGGAGCTAAACGCAATAAAATCTCCCCAAAGGTAACCACTGTCTTCTTCATCGGTACTCTCCTTTCTATGTTTTTGGTTTGTTTCACTTTTTTTGCACTACTTACAGATAATCTGCCAAATATTTAATACCGATTACCTTCATTATCATCGTTTTCCTGCTCATGACAACGGAGTTATTAAGATTTCTTAAGTCAACTCAGAATTGGCTTAAAACGCTTCATGATTGAACTGATATTTTTCCGGCACTAACGCTCAGGGTTATTCTGACTCAC
>CAYNLJ010000301.1:0-3128 GCA_964398005.1 uncultured Caldithrix sp.
GATGTTAAAAACTGGAACCGCAGCAGTATTATTGGATCTGTGCACACTAAAGACGGCAGACTTTTTATTTACGGCAAAAAGGGCGTTTGGCAGGTTACGCCTGAAAAAAAGGTAAAGTATTTAGGCGAAGGATTTCCCCGGGCGGCTCTGTACAAAAAGACCAATCATCTGGTGCTTATTCCACTGGAACAGGATACTTTGCTGTTGGCTGCTACAGATGGCGGATTGTACAGCGCTTATTTAAAGAATTTAATCTGGAAAAAAGTAGAACTGCCAGGCCCCACGGAAAAACTTAAAAAAATTCTGCCGATGGAAACAGAATTGCTGGTGATAGGCGAATCGAATTTTTTTCAGGGGAAAATTAACAAAAGCGGGTTGTTTGCTTTTAAAAAGGTCACACCGGAACGTTTTGAAGAAGAGAAAAAAGTGACTCTGGTGCAGTTGTTCTTTGATTTGCATGATGGTAAGGTGTGGGGACTTGGGGGCAGGCTTTTGATGGACCTGATGGGCCTGATTATTATTTTTGCCAGCGTTACCGGTTTTTACGTTTGGTATTGGCCCTGGCGTAAAAGGAAGATTCGCAAAATACAATTTAAATCCAGGATCATCAACCGATTGCGTAGCTGGAATAAATGGCACATCAAGGTAGGTGCTTTTGTAGCCGTCTTCTTTTTAATTTTAGCTGCAACCGGTCTTTTCATGCGCCCACCGTTTTTAGTGGCCATTGCAGAAAAAACGGTTCCGGCAAAATATTACCCGGGCAAGATCAGCTCCAATCCCTGGGAACATAAAATACTTAATGCGCTTTATGATGCCCAAAGACAGCGCATCGTCATTGCTGCCAGCGATGGATTGTGGGCAGGAAATACTAATCTGAGTAAACCGTTTCAAAAAATTAAAATGAATGTGCCCATTTTTGTGATGGGACCAACCCATTTTGAAGCTCTTGCGAATGGGCATTACCGTGTAGCTTCCTTCAGTGGTATCTTTGACTACGACCCGGATAGGGATCTCTCTATCAACCTGCTAACCGGTCAACAGGCTGAAAAGGTTTCAACCGTACGACCGGCAGAAGTGATGGTCACCGGTTATTTTGAAACAATGGATGGTTCCAAATGGATAACGGCTCATGAACAGGGGATTTGTGATCTTCAGGGCAAACCGGTGCATTTGTGGTCTGTACCTCCAACCATGAATGAACAGCACACGCTTAGTCTTTGGAATTACATGTTTGAAATGCACAATGGACGATTGTTTAAGTTTGCCCTTGGTAAATTCTACATTTTACTCATTCCTTTAGGTTCCATTGGCTTTTTGCTGATTACACTTTGTGGCTTATTCGACTGGGCCTACCGTAAATTCCGGCAATCCGCGCCTGTTTCGAAAAAAGTTACTGAAAAGATTTTTGTCAGCCAACCATCTGTGGAGGTTTAATGATGATTTTCAGATTATTACCAATGATTTTAGCCAATCTGCTTTTTGCCGCACATGTAATGCGTTTTAATGGATTGGTCCCCGCCCTGTTTGTTGTTCTTTTGCTGTTAACACTATTCATCCGCCGTCCTTTAATACCCAAGATCTGGCAGCTACTGTTGCTTTTGGCAGTTGGTGAATGGATACGAGTTACCTTGATGTTTGTTCGTTACCGTTTAGCGATGGATATGCCTTATGTTAGATTATTATTCATCATGGTGGGAGTGATTTTGTTCTTTATTTTTGTTATCTTTTGGTGGCAAAATGAAAAGATCGTAAAATTTTATAGAATAGAAGAAGAGAAAGGAGGTGAATAAAATTTTATTTCATTTATTAATTAAATGTTTTCATTATCAGTTCACTTAAATTTAGGAGGTAAAAAACGATGCGCATTTCACTAATATTGATGCTCCTGTTTGGTGTAAGCCTGCTCTTCGCCGAACAGGAAAACTGTGTCACCTGTCATAAAGACGTTACGCCAGGAATTGTGACCGACTGGCAAATCAGTAAACATGCTGAAAATGAGGTAACCTGTTCCACTTGTCACGGGGATCGCCATACCTCTGCCAAAGATGTGGCCTACGTAAACATCCCTACTCCGGAAACCTGCGCCAACTGCCATGAGGATCAGGTAAATCAGTTTAAAAAAGGGAAACATGCCTTTGCCTGGGCGGCTATGAAGGCCATGCCCACCATTCACAATCAGCCCATGGCTTTAACCGAAGGCATGAAAGGCTGTGGTGGTTGCCATAAGCTGGGCCTTAAAACCGAAGAAGAAATCAAGCAATTGAAAAAAGAAGGTGCCGGCTTTGGAGTTGCTTCCTGCGATGCCTGCCATACCCGTCATACCTTTTCCAAAAAAGAAGCCCAGCAACCACAGGCATGCCAGACCTGCCACATGGGCTTTGACCATCCGCAGTGGGAAATGTATTCCTCTTCAAAACATGGTGTACGCGCTCTGCTAAAACAGACCGGTCAAATCCATCAATCCGCTTCGGCGCCCACCTGCCAGGATTGTCATATGTCGGACGGCAACCATGAAGTACGCACTGCCTGGGGCTTTTTGGCTGTGCGCACCAATGGGCTGGCGCCTTATCCTGGTGAAGATGAAGAGTGGTGGAAAGACCGTGTGACCATTCTGCAGGCTTTGGGCGTTTTGAGTCCGGAAGGAAAACCAACCGGCCGGTTGGACGTTGTAGCTCAGGCCCAGGTAGCACGACTGAGCAAAGAGGATTTTGACAAAGAACGTCAGAAAATGATCAACAATTGTTCCAAATGCCATTCCGAAAACTTTGCCAAAGCCGAACTGGCCAAAGGCGATCAGCTGATTCGTGAAGGCGACAAGCTGTTAGCCGAAGCCATTCGCATCGTAGCAGACCTTTACAAAGATGGTATTTTGAAAAAGCCGGAAGGCCAGGCTAGTAATTTTCCTGATTTGTTGACCTTTCATGATGCCCCGACAACCATTGAACAAACCCTGTTTGAAATGCACCTCAAACACCGCATGCGTTTGTTCCAGGGCGCTTTCCACAACAACCCCGATTATTCGTTGTGGTACGGCTGGAGCGAAATGGTTCGTGATTTGTCGGAAATTAAGGAAAAAGCCGCTGAACTGCGTCAGCAGCACGCCAAAAAGTAAGCTTGAACGAAATCAT
>CAYNLJ010000302.1:0-3118 GCA_964398005.1 uncultured Caldithrix sp.
TGGTAATCGAACGATCCTTGGCAAATTCTTTTTTTAACTCATTGTAAATTTTGCGCCGGTTTTCTTCTTCCATCATATCGATAAAATCAATCACAATAATACCACCCAAGTCTCGTAACCTGGCCTGTCGTGCAATCTCGCGTGCCGCTTCCATATTGATCTTTAACGAATTGGTTTCATGATCTTTTTTACCGATATATTTTCCACTATTCACATCGATGGAGACCAGCGCTTCGGTCGGTTCGATCACGATGTAACCGCCATTGCGCAGCCAAACCTTGCTGTTCTCCATCTTCTCAATTTCTTTTTCGATGTTGTAATAATCAAAGATAGGCAGAGCGCCTTTGTAGTAAGAAATTTTTTCTTTTAACTGAGGTGCCACATCCTTGATGTAGGAAGAAAGCTCGCGCATTAATTTGCGTGAATCCACCACCACCCGATCAACGTCGGCCGTGAACAAATCACGAATCACACTGGATGCCATGCCCATGTCTTTGTAAAGCAGTGTTGGTGCTTTTTGACGTTTGATTTTGCGCTCAATTTTGTGCCAGGTGTCCAGCAGGTTGTTTAAATCTTTTCGAATGACTTTATCGGATTTGCCTTCAGCCACGGTGCGGATAATCAAACCGAAATTGGGTGGCATAATCTGTTTGGCTAAATCTTTAAGTCTGCGTCTTTCTTTGGGATTCTGAATTTTTCTAGAAACACCAATGTGCTTTTTGCCGGGAATCAACACCAGAAAGCGTCCCGGCAGGGCAATTCCGGTGGTAACCCGGCAACCTTTTGTACCAATCGGTTCCTTAATAATTTGAACCAGTATGTCCTGATTCTTTTTTAAATCCCTGTAAACATCAAATCGTCGTTCACTTTGATAGTGGTCTTTATCCACATGTTCTTCGTCTTCATAATCGACAAAATAATCGAGGTACGAAGCATCAAAATCCTGAAAATGTAAAAAGGCATTTTGTTCATGTCCAATATCAATAAAGGCGGCCTGCATGCCAGGCAACACCCGACTGACACGTCCTTTGTAAATGTCGCCAACCATGCGTTCGTATTCGGGTCGTTCCACAAACAATTCGACCAAACGACCGTCTTCCAGAATGGCAATACGTGTCTCTTCATTTGTTGCATTAATAATAATCTCTTTAGTCATCACTTTAGTCCTGCGTTAATCCATCTCTGTTTGAATAGTTACTTAGCAGATACAGGATCGTTTAAATCTGTGTTAAAATCTCGAGTGGGGTTTGCTCCAGGTTGCCATTGCGAATTAATTGCTTGCGCCGGATGATTTTAATGGCTTCGTTTTTGTCAAAAATAAGGCGGGCAAAGTCATCAATACGCACGCTTCTGCGGTCGATGGTACGTAAACGTACGATAATCCGCTTCCCGCGTCGTTTAATATCCTCAACAAAGGGACGGGCATTAATTTGTTTTAATTGCCCCTTAACCCGCTTTTCCATCATAATTGAGTTCGCGCGGCGCAGTTTGCGCAATTTTCGATCGATCGCCTCAAACGAGACCTCCGGATTAAGCACAATAATTTCGTACTCGGTTAAATCAATGGCTTCTGACAAGGAAGCTACTTTTTCCACAATGGGATGTGCTTTTACAATTTTGAGGCCTTCAGGCAGCATGGCATTCAAATGATCAATAATTTCATCTGTTAAATGACCTTTAACTTCCACGTCAAAAAATTCGGCCAGGCTTTGAATGCCAAGAGCCAACGGTTGGGCAAAACTGATTTTAGGACGTGGATTAAAGCCTTCCGAGTAGGCGAGCTTGATTTGCGCCCTGCGAAAAGCCCGCTCAAAAATGCGCAAAATGTCTAAATGCGATAAAAACGAAGCATACCCCTGTTTGGTAAACTGCACACGATATTTAACGGATGGCTCCGGTTGCTCTTTGTTTTCCGGCTTTTGAATGGCTTCCGACACCTCAGATGAATCCATTGTCATGGCCGTGCGCTCTTTTTTGTAGCAATCAACGATCTCGGCAAACAAACCTTTACGCTGCAGGCCACAGGCTAAACAGCGATTTGACTTACAATCGGCACTGGTAGCTTCCTGGTAGGCCTTCTGGCGTTCTTTTTGTAAAAAGCGTTTGGTTACCCCTTTGTCGATATGATCCCAGGGCAGAGCAGCTTCTTCCGGGATCTCAGCAATCAATGCGTCTGGATTGTAACCATGTTTTGTGAGCACATCGACCCACAAATCGTAGTTGAAATATTCGGCCCAGCCATCAAATTTTCCGCCATGGCGCCATACTTCATAAATAACCTGTCCCATCTTTCGGTCAGCACGCCCCAGGATGCCTTCTAAAAATGAAATTTTGGGATCCCGCCAGTTCAATTTAACGCGGCGCTCTTTTTTCAGGTGAAATTTCAGTAAGTCCACTTTACGCCAGATTTCATCAATGGCGTTTTGTCTTTCCCACTGAAACGGTGTGTGTGCCTTAGGTGAAAAAGGAGAAATAGACACATTAAACTGAATATTGCCATACTGCTTGCTCATTTTTACCAGTCGCTTAAGCAAGTCGGCCATGGCAATAAGGTCTTCATCCGTTTCGGTTGGCAGACCAATCATAAAATAAAACTTGATTAATTTCCATCCGTTCTGCAGTGCAATTTCAACAGATTTAAACAGATCCTCCTCTGAAATATTTTTATTAATTACGTTTCTTAATCTTTGACTACCCGCTTCGGGGGCAAACGTAAAGCCCGATTTTCTAACCTGGGACACAAATTCGGCAATGGTCTCGTTAAAGCTGTCTAACCTCATCGAAGGAAAGGACACATTTACCTCGGAATCAGCCAGCTGTTTTCGGCTTTCAATCATCAACTGATTGAGATAGGAATAATCAGAAATAGAAAGCGAAAGAAATGAGATCTCATTGTAACCGGTTTCCTGCAATGCCATTTTCATCTGATCCACAATCTCATCCACGTTTCGTTCGCGTACCGGCCGGTAAATCATTCCTGCGTTGCAGTAACGGCAACCTTCTGTACAACCGCGCATCACCTCAATGGCCAGCCGGTCATGCGTCACTTCAATCAATGGCACAATCGGACGGGTTGGGTAGTTTTCCAATTCCAGTTCCGTGGCAATCCTGTTTCGAA
>CAYNLJ010000303.1:0-3103 GCA_964398005.1 uncultured Caldithrix sp.
CCAGTGGAGCCGTAGAATATGCTTTCACCGGAATGTGGTCCTATTTTGTTGATCCCTATTTACCCGATCGTTCTTTCAGCCTGCATTTGAATTTAGGATGGTGGAATCACAATGAGGCTGGTAAAACTGTTTATGACGATGGTAACAGAAAATATGATGCAACTAAAAATTCCAGTGAACTACAATATGCCTTTGGTTTAGTTTACCCAACGGATATGTTCGATTATCGCCTGGAAGTGATGGGCATTGCCTATTTAAATGAACCGGATGAATTTGTTTACAGCCGTGAAAATTATACTTATGTAACCCCCAGTATTCGTTACAAACCATTTTCCTGGCTAAGTGCGGACCTTGGAGTGGATGTTAGAGTTTCCAGTGACAAAAATACAACAGATTATTCTAAAGTAGCAGCACGTGCAAATCCCGATTTTAATTTACCCAATTATTGCGCCTGGCGCGTACACATGGGCTTAAATTTACAAATTTGGCCTATCTCAACGCGCAAATTGAGCAGTGCTGAACTGGAACGTGAAAAATTCAAAAAACGTGTTGAATTCTTTGAAAAGATTGTCCAGGAACGCGATCGTACGAAAGATGTTCAAACAGAGCTGGAACGCTTGAAGAAAGAACGTGAACAGGCGGAAAAAGAACTGGAAGAGTTGAAACAAATTCTTCAGGAAGAAAAATAGAGTGTTTTTAAAACCCCGCATTAGCGGGGTTTTTTATTTAAATACCTTAATAAAGAAATTCTTGGGTGTGTTCAATTTTGGGTTGGTCGTTTTGTATGGCCAGGCAAAATAAACATTAAAAATTCTTCCATTTGCCTTCATTACGCAATCCTCTTAAATTTGTCTTTCTATTTCCAATAATTAAATTAAAATCAGGAACAATCTATTTTAAAATTTAGTTTGCATTAAGTCAGATTTATAAGATCAATAAAAATAAAAGATAAACGGAGATTTGCTATGGATCGTGAACAGCTTCAACGACTTGAAGAACTTGAACAAAGGGTAAATGATTTACGAGGTTATCTTTGACATCGATCAAAGAATTCAAAAAATAAATGAATTAGAACAAAGGACAACTACCGATGGTTTCTGGAATGATCAGGAGGAAGCTCAGAAAGTTCTAAAGGAAATTAATACCAACAAAAACTGGGTTGACGCCTGGAAAAGCGCGAATGCTTTAATCGAAGATGCCAGGATTCTGCTGGAAATGGTGGATGAAGATGATTCTGAAGAATTACAGACAGAACTGGAAAATCATCTGAAAAAGGCTGAAAAAGAAATTTCGGCGCTTGAATTTAAACGCATGCTCAGCGGTCGGGATGATGCTAAAAATGCTATTTTAACCATTCATCCTGGCGCTGGTGGTACAGAAAGCCAGGACTGGGCTTCCATGCTGATGCGCATGTACCTGCGTTTTGCGGAACGACAGGGTTTTGAAACTGAAATCATGGACTATCAACCTGGCGAAGAAGCAGGTATTAAAAGCGTAACCATCGAAATTAAAGGCGACTATGCCTATGGCTACCTAAAGGCGGAAAACGGTGTACATCGTTTGGTACGCATTTCACCTTTTGATGCCAATAAACGGCGCCATACTTCGTTTGCTTCGGTGTTTGTGCTGCCGGAAATCGATGAAAATATTGATGTGGAAATCAATCCGGCTGATTTGCGGATCGATACTTACCGGGCCAGTGGTGCCGGAGGTCAGCATGTGAACAAAACGGATTCGGCCATCCGCATTACGCATATTCCAACCGGAATCGTAGTGCAATGCCAGAATGAACGTTCACAACACAAAAACAAGGCCAATGCTTTAAAGATTTTAGCAGCCCGTCTTTACCAGCTTAAACTGGAGGAACAACTCGCTAAAAAGAAGGAATATGAAGATTCAAAAAGCGAAATTGCCTGGGGCCATCAGATTCGTTCGTACGTCTTCCATCCCTACAATATGGTCAAAGACCACCGGACGAACTACGAAACCAGTAACGTTCAGCAAGTGATGGATGGGGATATTTATCCGTTCATCGAAAAATTTCTTGTTCAATTTGGTAGTCAAAATTGAGAGCAGAGAAAACAGAGAAAGCAGAGTAAATAAACTAAATTGTAATTTTTAGGAAAATTGAGAATTTTTCAAATAGGCATTCCGGCCTGCACGTAAAACAGGTTGAACCGGAATCTCTAATAAATTCGAATATCGAAACTTGAAAAACATTCCCCATTGTCCCCCGCAAGCGGGGGAAAATAAAGGGGGGATTTGTTTCGTATTTCGAATCTCGAATTTTGGTATTTTTAAACATGTAAATTGCGTGTGTGATCTTTAGGAAAAATTGATTTTACGACAAAGCAAAAAGGAGAATGAACCTTGGAAGATTTTAATCAATTAATGAAAATACGCTTTGAAAAACTGGACCGATTACGTGAGTTAGGGATTAATCCTTACCCTTATGACTATGAACAAACCCATAAATCCAAAGAAATTAAAGAAAACTTTGAGCAGCTTGAGAAGCAGGTCGTTTCAGTAGCCGGACGGATGATGACTGTTCGTTTGATGGGCAAAGCCGCCTTTTGTGATATTCAGGATGAACAGGGGCGCATTCAGATTTACCTGCGTAAAAATGAAATCGGCGAACAGGATTTTGAAGTGTTTAAGATGCTGGACATCGGCGATTTGATCGGCATTAAGGGAGAAGTTTTTAAAACGCGCACCGGCGAAATTTCCGTTTTTGCCAGAGAGTTCAAATTGCTGGCTAAATCGTTGCGGCCTTTGCCCATTGTAAAGGAAAAGGAAGAAGATGGCAAACGGATTGTCTACGATCAGTTTGCCGACAAAGAATTGCGTTACCGTCAACGATACGTAGATTTAATCGTCAATCCCGAAGTAAAAGATGTGTTTGTAAAAAGAACGCAAATTATTCGGGCGATTCGTTCCTTTTTGGACGAACGCGGCTTTCTGGAAGTGGAAACGCCTATTTTACAGCCCATTTACGGAGGGGCAACTGCGCGTCCTTTTATTACCTATCACAATGCATTGGATCGTAAGCTGTACCTGCGCATTGCCAATGAACTCTACCTGAAACGCCTGATTGTCGGCGGGT
>CAYNLJ010000304.1:0-3078 GCA_964398005.1 uncultured Caldithrix sp.
CAATACGTGATTTTTGCTGTTCCTGGTAGATTTTAAGCGCTTCGGGAAAGGGTTGTAAAGCCCTTTCGAAAATGCCCAGAGAATAGGCAATGGTAATGCCATAGTTGGTAATCGGCACACCTGCCTGTTGACACCTCCATATTCTGGACTGCACCTGGCGACGATTGATGGTACAACCACCACAGTGAATGACCAGATCAAACGGCGAAGGATCGTCCGGAAAATCGTGCCCCTGAACATGGCTGAACTTCAGCGGTAATCCGGTATATTGTCTTAACCATCTGGGGATTTTTACCCGTCCGATGTCGTCTCCTACCACATGATGGGTACAGGCCTCGGCTACCAAGATGTGACTGTTTGGTTTTAATCGATTAATGGCCAGGGCCCCTTGCACAAAGGTACTTAAATCTCCTTTTAAGCGGGCAAACAAAATGGAAAAAGAAGTCATGGGCACTTTTTCCGGTGTGTCCGCCGCAACTTTTAAAAAAGCCTGAGAATCAGTTACAACCAGCGCTGGGGACGTCTTTAGTTGCCCAAGGGCAAATTTTAATTCGCGTTCTTTTACTACCATACAAAAAGCATCATGGTCCAGAACATCACGAATAGTTTGCACCTGTGGCAAAATAAGCCGACCGGCCGGCGCCTCCAGGTCAATAGGTGTAACCAGCACCACCAATTCGCCTGGTTTTATCAGATCGCCAACAATGGTTGGTTGTATTTCGGCACCGGAGGGGGCATACTTGATAAGTTGTTCTTTTAAATCATTGATGCCCTGCAATGTTGTAGCACTTGTTTTCAGCCATGGAATGTTTTGTTGTTCAAGCAAATGGATGATATCCGAATCAGGTTCTGATTGATCGCTTTTGTTAAAAACAACAATAGTGGGAATATTGCGCGTTTGAAGTAATTTCAGCAGTTCTTCTTCATAATGATTCCACTGGTTTGCGATTACCAGCATTGCCAGATCACAGCGGTCAATCATCTTAAGCGTTTTGTCCACGCGTTGTTTACCAAGAGTTCCTTCATCATCAATGCCGGCGGTGTCGATGAAAACTACCGGGCCAAAGGGCAAGAGTTCCATTGCCTTGAGCACTGGATCGGTGGTTGTGCCCGGCGTTTCGGAAACAATGGAAAGGTTTTGGCCGGTCAGGGCATTAATTAAAGATGATTTGCCCACGTTTCTACGGCCAAACAGAGCGATGTGCAAGCGGATCGATTTTGGTGTATTCATCATTGTTTTTTGTCCTCCATTCCCAGGCGATTCACAGCTTCCGCAGAGGTCAATTCTTCGAAGGTCGCTTCATCCAGCCATCCTTCTGAAATTACAATTTCGCGAATCGATTTACCCGACTGCCGTATTTGCCGAGCTAACTGCTGAATCTTTTCATAACCTAATTCCCCTACCAGGGCGGTTAGTGTGGCCGTAGAATTTTCGATATTTTTTCTGCAAATTTCTTCATTTACTTTTATGCCATTTAGGGCAAAGTCATTCAATATCTGACAGGCCTGTGTTAATAAACCAAAATTTTCCAAAAGCGCATCGGCAATAAGCGGCATGAAGGCGTTTAATTCAAAATTACCGGCAGCGCAGGCCTGCAATAAACGGGAATGATTTCCCGTAACCGTCATGCTAGCCTGCATTACAGCCTCGGGAATTACCGGATTAACTTTTCCGGGCATAATAGAAGATCCTGCCTGTCTGGCTGGCAGGGTAATTTCATTTAAACCTGCCTCTGGACCGGAAGCCATCCAGCGCAAGTCATTGCTTATTTTTTGCAGATTGACGGCACACGCTTGTAAAATGCCATCGGCCTCTACCAGGGCATCGGTGTTTTGTGTGGCATCAATTAAATTTTCAGCCCGGGCCAGGCCAAGGCCGGTTATGGAATTTAAATTTTGCACCACTTTAAAAATGTAGCGTCGGGGAGCTGAAAGACCGGTTCCTATGGCCGTTCCACCCAGGTTAACCACGCGCAATCTTTCTTCTGCTTTGTAAACGCGCCAGCGGTCGCGGCTGATAGCCTCGGCATAAGCGCCAAAGGTTCGTCCCATGGTGGTTAAAACGGCATCTTGCAATTCGGTCCGGGCAATACGTACAACGTGCGCAAATTTTTCTTCTAAATGTTGTAATGTTTCCAACAGACGAACGAGCTCGGTCTCTAATTGTTTTAAAAGCTGAATGGCTGCTACACGCAAGGCCGTGGGAAATGTG
Organism: uncultured Caldithrix sp.; assembly: GCA_964398005.1. Taxonomy (GTDB): domain Bacteria; phylum Calditrichota; class Calditrichia; order Calditrichales; family Calditrichaceae; genus Caldithrix. Next base: position 2,213 of record CAYNLJ010000304.1, read on the forward strand.
TCATTGGTAGACTGGTGCAGATTAACGTGTTCAAGAGGATGAATAAAATTGTATTGCCCTGGTTGCTTTCCGGCAATTTGTAAGGCACGATTAGCCAACACTTCGTTAACATTCATGTTAAGCGACGTACCAGCTCCGCCCTGTAAAGCATCTACCAGTACATGTTCATCGAGTAGGCCTTCCATCATTTCCTGACAAGCCAGGGCCAGGGGCTGGTAGACTTCTTCTTTCAGATAGTTTAGTTCAAAGTTTGTTTTTGCGCAGGCCCATTTAACTGCCCCGTAAGCATGAATCAAAGCGGAATTTACTTTCCTGCCGCTTAATGGAAAATTCTCTACCGCACGTAATGTATGAATTCCGTAAAGGGCCTCTGCAGGAACCTCACGTGTTCCAAGCAAGTCTTTTTCCTGACGATATTTCATCCCTGGCTCCACCTAAAAGTAAAGATCCCTTTGACCTTCTTGACGAATCTTTTGCAACCGTTTTTTTATGGTTTGAACAATTCGTTCGTCTGTTATCTTATTTAATTCCCGCTCAATTAAATTAAAGCCAGCCTCTCTGGTTTGTGGTGAGGCGTAATCTTCAAGATATTCGGACAAGGTGAAAATGCCATTCGGTGTACAAAAATTCTGAATGAATCCGGGTATGGCATATTCCATAAAGTGCTCACCGGTACGACCCAATCGGTAACACGACGTGCAAAAACTTGGTAAGTAATTATCTTCTAAAAGCTGACGCATGACTTCATCCAGACTGCGTAAATCGCCCAATTGAAATTGTTCCTTTTCTGGCACCTGGATCTGGGCATCGCCGATTTCAGTGTAACCGCCGATTTCGATGCGGCTGCCGGCATCGATTTGCGAAAC
>CAYNLJ010000305.1:0-3074 GCA_964398005.1 uncultured Caldithrix sp.
GAAGTGGACATGCTGGCCATTGAACAGATCATTCAAAAGAATAAAAAGGCCTTTAAAGCCCGTGAAGGATTTAGTTTAACCTACACTCCGTTCATTGTAGAAGCTACCGTTAAAGCATTGAAAGAGTTTCCTTACTTAAACGCATCCATTGATGGGGACAAAATTATTCTGAAAAAATATTACAATATTGGTATTGCGGTGGCGGTGGAAAATGGTTTGATTGTGCCCAACATTTTTAATGCAGACAGTAAAAATCTGTTGGGATTGGCGCGCAGTATTTACGATCTGGCCACACGTGCCCGCAGTAAAAAGCTGAAACCTGACGAAATTCAGAACGGCACCTTTTCCATTTCAAATTTTGGCGTTTTTGGCACATTAGTCGGTTTCCCGATTATTAATCAGCCGCAGGTGGCCATTTTAGGTGTGGGTGCGGTTAAGAAACGGGCTGTGGTTATCAATGATGCCATCGCCATCAGGCCCATGATGTACCTGTCTTTAACCATTGATCATCGTCTGATCGATGGTGCCATGGGCTCACAGTTTTTAGAACGAATCCGTGAATATCTTGAAAATTACGATCCGGAAATGGTGGTTTAAAAGAAGGTTGGTTAACATTAACCAATTAATATTTAACCAAAGAGGATGTTTAGAAGCACAAGGAAATGTTGAATTTTGAATGGGATTTAACTTTATTTAGCACTTAAATTCTGTAAATCTATTTCAGAACTTGAAAAAAACTTTAGCGTGCTGTTTTTAAAAGGACCAGTTAAGGAGAAGTAATAATGGTTTTCCCCGAGAAACATATTTTTATCTGTGAAAATAAAAGGCCTGAAGGAGCGGCTAAGCCTTCCTGCGCCAATCATGGCGGTTCGGAGATTCGAGAGGCGATAAAGTTAAAACTGGTGGAATTGGGCCTGCACAAAAAATATCGCATCAATAAAGCCGGATGTTTGGGCAAGTGCAGCTTTGGCCCTACGCTGGTGATCTATCCGGCGGGTATCTGGTACGGCAACGTAACTCTGAACGATGTTGACGAAATAATAGAAAAATCTATTCTAAATGATGAAGTGATTGAACGACTTTCACTAAACCATCAGCCGGTCAAACTGGCTGTAGAACAACAAAGTCAACCATGACGGGTGAAAAAGACTTAAGAAAATTACTTGCCTCTCTGTCTCCGGTTCTGACGGATGGTGAGTACGTTTTTTGTACTTTTCAGGATGCGCAATATGGGGATTACCCGGATTTAGAACCGGTTGCCTCAATTAAAGAAGAAGAAGGACTTACATTGGTTGTTCCGAAAAACAAAGCCGATGCCCGGGGCTTACCTTATGAGTCCGTGTTCAGGAAAATCACATTAATGGTTCATTCCAGTCTTGATGCCGTGGGGCTGACGGCAGCATGTTCCGCTAAACTGACAGAACATGGAATCAGTGCAAATGTAATAGCGGGCTATTTCCACGATCACCTATTTGTTCAAAAAGAACTGGCAGACAAGGCCATTGACGCACTTCGTGAACTTGCCGGTTGACTATGGAGTGCAGTTAGACCTGGCAAATGGAAGATACGGCTGATGAAATACAAGATTAAAAAATCATTATGAAGACATTATTTTTACACAATTTGCATCAACAGGATGGGGCTGAATTTTTTCCCTTCAACGATTGGCTTTTGCCCAAACATTATGGTGAAGTGGCCGGAGAACTGGAACAGGCGCGAAACCATGTAGCGCTGCACGACCTGAGCTATCGGGGCATGCTCTTTTTAAAGGGCAGGGATGTGACAGACCTGTTGCAGCGCATCAGTACCAATGATTTGACGCATCTGGAAGCGGCTGGCTCACTACCAACCCTTTTTTGCGATGCCCGTGGCCGGATGATGGATTTCGTACAGTTGTTCCACTTTGATGAAGGCAAGCTGGCCGTTTCGTGTCATCCAGAAGCAGAAACGCTGTCTGATTGGCTGCAACGTTTCATCATCATGGAAGAGGTGGAAGTCGAAAAGAGCGAAAATGATTTTGTACTGCTTAGCCTTTGCGGCCCAAATGCCTTGCAGGTGTTGCGTACGTTTTCGGAACAACCGGTAAGCGAAGAAGACTATCTGGTGTTGCATCAGGGGGCTCCTTTTGTGGCCATGGTGCGCAATAAATTTTCCAAATGGCCGAGCTATGAGTTGCTTTTTTGTGGTGACAATAAGCAATTGGCTGTGGAACAGCTGGAGAAAATCGTAAAAGATTTTGAAGGTGGTTGGATGGGGCATCAGGCTGCAGAAGTTTTGCGCATGGAAGCAGGCATTCCGGCCAGTGGCAGTGAAATTAACGATCGTTTTAATCCACATGAAGCCCGTCTGCTTCACGCCGTCAGTTTTACCAAAGGTTGTTACACAGGTCAGGAAGTCATTGCCCGCCTGGACACCTATGACAAGGTGCAAAAATATCTGATGGTTGTGGAATTGCAGGCAGCTGTTACGGAAGCTCTGCCGGTTGATGTCTATTTGGATGAACAAACGATTGGTACGTTGACCAGTTACGCGTTTGATCCTCATGGCCAAAAGCATTGGGGGCTGGCCTACATTAAAAAAAATTACGCCATCGAGGATTTTCAGTTACAGGTACATTGCGGCACGTTTAACGTACCGGCAACCTTGCATTTGCCACCATGGCTTAATGATTTAAGTATCTGATCATCCGGTATGAAATAAAGTTGAAAGTTTTCTGTTATTTTAGAATCAGGAAGACAGCATTACATGTTTAAACAACATTTTAAAAAACATTTTACCATTGACGAAGCCCGTTCCTATTTACCGGAATTAAAAAAATCATTGCCGGAAATTAAACGAATATTTGAAGAGCTGAAAGACATTGGATTTGATGTTTACACCGGAAGGTACAAACCAGGGTTTAATCCCGATACATTGGAACCGTATCCCTACCAATACCGACGTTTTCTGAATTTAGTCAATTATATTCTCGATGCCGGTATTCAGATTAAGAGCATTGAGGAAGGGCTGATTGATTTTCCTGCCCTGCGTTCCAATGGCGAAGAAGTCTTTTTGTGCTGGCGACTGGGTGAAGA
>CAYNLJ010000306.1:0-3073 GCA_964398005.1 uncultured Caldithrix sp.
AAAGGAACGCGTGTTGATGGGGTGTACAATGCCGACCCCGAAAAATTTGAAGATGCCATCCTGTTTGATCAGCTGACCTATATGGAAGTGGTTCAGCGAAAATTAAAAGTGATGGATACCACAGCCATCACGTTAGCCATGGAAAATCAGCTGCCGATTATTGTTTTCAATTTCAATAAATCTGGTAACCTGAAAAAAGTTGTAATGGGTGAACCAGTGGGTACAAAAGTACAGGGGTGATACTATGGAAGCAAAAGAGATTATTAAAGATGCCAAACGACGCATGGATGGCGCTATTTCCGCTTTTCATGATGAATTGGTTAAAATAAGAACCGGCCGGGCAACGCCCAATTTATTGGATGGCGTTAAAGTTGAATATTACGGACAAAAGGTTCCCTTGAATCAGGTGGCAACCGTTACCGCGCCCGAACCAAGATTAATTGTGATTCAGCCATGGGAAAAGAAGATGTTGGCTGAAATCGAAAAAGAAATTTTAAAGGCCGATTTGGGTTTTAATCCCAGTAATGACGGAACGGTCATTCGCATTCCCATTCCCCCTCTAAGTGAAGAAAGAAGAAAAGATCTGGTAAAACTGGTACACAAATTTGCAGAAGATGCACGTATTGCTGTTCGTAATGTGCGCCGTGATGCCAATGATCATCTTAAAAAACTGGAAAAAGATAACCAGATTAGTGAAGATGAATTAAGCATTTACCTGGATGAGGTTCAGGATCTTACAGACGAACATGTCAAAAAAATTGATGAGATGATGCAGGATAAAGAAGCCGAGATCTTAAAAGTTTGATAGCTGAGGTGCAAATCCTCAGCTTTTAATTTTCCTCATTTTGTTCATACCAGAAAAAAAATTAAATAAATTGACTATTCGTTCCGATTATTTTGATCACGTGATAATAAAAAGTGTAATTTTAAAGTGCCAGTGTGCATCTTGACTTGAAGCACATTTATTTTTCGTAAATATCATAAACTTAAAATGCTTTTTAGGGGAAAAAGGGTTCAAAGAGATAAACATGCGGAAAATTCCTGAAAAAAATACCTTAATCGTCGGATGGAATGTAGAGGCCGTTCAGCTCTATGATCGATTGTTAGGCACCCCTGCATTAGGTTTTAATGTCAAAGGATTTATCAGGCCGGCCGGGAACGACAGAAAACGTCATTACAAAAACATCGCGGTTCTTGGTGATCTTGAAAATTTTTATGATGTCGTAAAACGATACAAAATTTCGGATGCACTGATTGTTCTGTCGCCTTCGGAAAAACAATATTTACCTCAGATCGTCGATCTGTGTACCAAGAGCAATGTTGACTACACCATTGTTTCGGATGCCTATGAAGAAGATTACGATCATATCGTACGACACATTATTGGGGAAGTGGTCACTCCCAGAGAATTTGGTTTACGCAGAATATTTGATGTGATTATTTCGTTAAGCCTTTTAACTTTGCTTTTTCCGGTGCTGGTGATTGTGGCCATAGCCATTAAGTTGGATTCACCCGGGCCTATTTTTTATTCCCAACAAAGGTTGGGCAAGGATGGCAAAATTTTCAAGGTTTACAAGTTCAGGTCGATGGTGCAGGATGCTGAAAAATTAACGGGACCTGTCTGGGCAGGTAAGACTGATCCGAGAATTACCAGAGTAGGTAGAATCATGCGAAAGACGCGTATTGATGAACTACCTCAACTCATGAATGTTTTAATCGGGGATATGAGTTTCATCGGTCCCAGACCCGAACGTCCCTTTTTTGCCGAACAATTCCGAAAACAGATTCCCTTTTATATGGCGCGCCTAAAGGCCAAGCCCGGCATTACCGGTCTGGCACAGGTTACCGTCGGGTACGACGAAACGATTGAAGATGTGAAGGAAAAGATCAAAAAAGATATTGAATATATTGAAAACAGGGATTCCTTTCTTTTAAATCTGAAAATCCTTCTCAAAACGGTCAGCGTAGTGCTTAAGGGAGAAGGACAATAAATAACTTTGTCGTAGTCAAAATTGTGTGATTTTCAACACACAAAAAAATTGCGAGCGAAATAAATTAGCCACTGCTTTACAAAGGAATCAGTCACTACAGGGAGGTAGGTGTAAGTGACGTGGCGGAGCTGTGCCAGACGGAAAAGGGCAGTAGTTGCCTTAAGCTTCATTAACACAAAATATAAACTAAGTCTGGAAGCTGAAGCCAACTCTTAAACCCTTATACCCTTATACTCTTACACTCTTATACTTGCACCAGATTACTTGAATAAAAACCAAACATTGCTTATCTTTATTTAAGGCCAAGTCAGGAACGGATTGTCTTCAGGCTTCCGGTGTTTAATCATATCTTCACTATATTGTAAACTAAATGAGCGGCCAGCAGTAAAGAAGTTTTTTAAAAAAAGGTACCTGAGAAATGGAAAAATTATTTGCCGATTCCAAATATGCCGATCAAAGCGGTGAAATCATGGTTTTGGAATTGGGCGGTTATGTGGACCAGTCAAACAGCCACCAAATCGAGAAGTTGTTCGAAAAGATTATTGAGAGTGGCTGTTACAAGGTCATTGTTGATTTTACCAAGGTCACCTACATGAGCAGCGCCGGCTGGGGCGTTTTTATTGGTGAGATCAAACGATTCCGTGACCGGGGCGGCGATATCAAATTAACCAATATGAACCCTGATCTTTATGAAGTGTTTCAGATGCTCGAGTTTTATCATATTTTAGAAGACTATCCATCCATTGAAGCGGCGGCTGCTTCCTTTATGCAGCAACAGGATGAAGTGGATCTTGTCACTCGTAGCGAACAGCCTGCCATCACGGTTGAACCAAATCCTTTGCTTGAGGAATTCGAAGAAAGTGTGGAAGAGATTGATCTGGACAATATTCTTTCGGATAATGATATTCCTGAAGTGGTGAATCCTGTAGGTCAAACGCAAACAAAGGTAAAGCGTGAAGATACGACACAGGTTTCCCGTAAAGAACTGATTCCTTTGCAGCAGGAAACCAAATTGTCTGATCTGCCTTTACAGGAAAAGATTAAGCGCATTATCGCTCAGAACCCGCTGGTCGGTGTTTTGC
>CAYNLJ010000307.1:0-3072 GCA_964398005.1 uncultured Caldithrix sp.
AGCAGTCGATGCCCTGGTGGGAATTGCCACCATAGCGGTAGGGCGTGCCTAACCACTGTTCGGCTGCCTGACGCAAATGATTGCTCTTTTTTGAAGTTCTGCCTGGTTTGCTTTGGGTAGCATATTGGACGGCACAGGAGGAAAGTAAAATTATGGTGACCCCGAAAAGGATTGACGCTTTCAGCCGGTACATCTTACCATTGCCGGTTTTGAATCAGCTTTGTCAGTTCACGCAATTTTTCATTGAAATCATTTTGAGGCAATTGCTGCAAAGCCTCAAAAGCCTGGACAAAATAAGATTGGTAAAGGGATTGCACTTCCTGTAAAACACCACTTTGCAGCAACTCTGTCTTGAATTCGTCAAAGGTGAATTGGCTTAGGTCATTTCCTAATCTTTCTCTGAGTCGGATGGAAAGAATGGTCTGTTTGTGCATTTGCCAGTCGCTGCCCACCTTTTTGCCTAATTTTTTTTGATCGGCCATAATGTCCAGCACATCGTCCTGAATCTGGAAAGCCATACCCAGTGCGTAACCAAAGGATTTAAACGAGGAAATCATTTCCTCAGAGGCCCGGGCTGAAAGAGCCCCCAGTTCACAGGAGAGTTCAATCAGCACGGCTGTTTTGCGGCGGATCATTTCAAGATATTGTGCTTCGCTTACCTGAGATTGATTTTCGAACATTTTGTCCAGGCCCTGGCCTTCACAGATGATCAGCATAACATCCGTAAACCGGCGTACCATGGTTAGCACATCCCCCTGCGGACACTCCAGCAGTTTCTTAAAGGCCAGACCCATTAAACCATCTCCAGCCAGAATGGCAGTGGCCACATCCCATTTTTTGTGAACCGTGGGCTGACCACGACGCAATTCATCATTGTCCATGATGTCATCGTGCACCAGGGTAAAGTTGTGTAACAGCTCTACCGCCAGGGCCGGGTAAAAAGCCGTGTCCAACTTTCCGCCGCAGGTTAGATTGGCCAGGATGGTCAATAAGGGGCGGATCCGTTTTCCCGGTAAACGCAGCACATATTGAATGGGATCATAAAAAATCGGGATTTTTTCATTAATCCCGATAGCCAGTAAACGTGTCTCGAGTTGTTCGAGCAAAGGCTTTAAATTATTAAAAAAGATCTTCGATTGTTCGGACATTAATACTCAAAACGGTTTTTAATGATATCAAAGATTTCTTCACGCGTTTTTGCTGCCAGCAGCATGTCGCGGATTTCTTTCTTTTTTAGATTCCGCGAAATGACGGCCAGGGTTTGAATGTGTGGCCCGGCTGTGTCACGTGGTGATAGTACTAAAAAAATGAGGTAGGCCGGTTTGCCATCCAGTGATTCAAAATCAACACCCGATTTTTTTACACCAAAGGCGATTTCAAGACCATTGACCCCATCGGTTTTGGCATGCGGAATGGCCAGACCATTTTCCAGTCCGGTGCTCAGGTAGCCTTCACGGGCCAACACATCTTGCAAAGCCACTTCACGATCAACCAGACGACCGTTCTTATCTAAAAGATCAAGCAATTCTTCGATAATTTGAAATTTTGTCTGACCTTTTAAATCAGACTCAATGTGCTCAACAGGTAAAAATTCATATAGTTTCATATTGCCTCCGTTTTCCTAAAATATCAAAATTTATTCAATAATAAAAATTTTGTCAAAAATTTAGCGAATTTTTATTGGTGAAACTTTTTAAAAAATTTTTATTTGGTCAATTTAATTATTAGCTTTAAGGTTTTTAAGCAAGAAATGAGGAAGAAAACCATGCTGAACATGTACGAAATCATTAAAAAGAAGAGAGATGCACATCCCCTAACAGCTGAAGAGATTAAATTTGCGGTAGAAGGGTACACCACCGGTCGTATCCCGGATTATCAGATGTCGGCCCTGCTGATGGCTATGTTCATTCGCGGTTTGAACCAGCAGGAATCCCATGTGTACACCGAAGCTCTGTTAAATTCCGGGGAGCGTATTGATTTGAGTGACATTCCGGGCATTAAGGTGGATAAACACAGTACCGGCGGTGTAGGCGACAAAGTGTCCATTGTGCTGGCTCCTCTGGTTGCCGCAGCTGGTGTGCCTGTGCCCATGATTTCAGGAAGAGGTTTGGGACACACCGGGGGTACGTTGGATAAGCTGGAGAGTATTCCTCAGTTCAGGGTAAATCTGGAAATTGATGAATTTAAATCGATTTTAAAAAAAGTTGGCGCCTGTTTAATTGGCCAAACAGAAACCATTGTACCGGCCGACAAAAAGATTTACGCTTTACGCGATGTAACAGCTACCATTGAATCCATTCCGCTGATTACCGGCAGTATTATGAGTAAAAAAATCGCAGAAGGCATTAATGCACTTGTGCTGGATATTAAAACAGGTTCCGGTGCTTTTATGCAAGAATATGACCAGGCGCGTGAGCTGGCCCGTCAGTTAATTTTAACCGGTGAGCGTTTCGGGATTAAGACAGTAGCCTATTTAACGAATATGGATCAACCTTTGGGTCAAACGGTTGGCAACTGGCTGGAAGTCATGGAGTGCATGGATGTGATGAATGGTGGTGGCCCACAGGATTTGATTGAAATTACCATCACCCTGGCTGGTACCATGATCTTTCTTGGAAGAAAGGCCGAGACCATTGAACAGGGAAAGCAGATGGCGCAGGAACTATTGCAATCCGGCGCTGCCCGCGAAAAATTCATCGAAATTGTGAAGGCGCAAAACGGTGATCCTTACTTTTTATTGCAACCGGAAAGCTATCCACAACCCAAATACCAGGCAGACGTAGTGGCTGAAAAAAGCGGTTTTATTCAACGCATTGATGCTCTGGAAACCGGTTTAAGCGCTGTAATGTTAGGCGCCGGACGTCAAAAAGCCGAAGACCAGATCGATCCCAAGGCCGGAATTGTCATTCACAAAAAAGCCGGCCAGTCCGTACAAAAAGATGAACCGATCATGACCATTTATTCAGATCAGAAGACGGTTATGGAACCGGTCGTTCAAAGACTGCAAAAGGCGGTGCGTTATGCGGATGAGCAACCCGAAACCGAACCTTTAATTTTTGAATTTTTGGACAA
>CAYNLJ010000308.1:0-3071 GCA_964398005.1 uncultured Caldithrix sp.
GTGATTTGCTGACCATCCGCTGGCGCGATGCCAACGGCGTTTTTGATGCGGTGGACGTTGAAATTGTCAAAATCATGAAAACACCGGTGCCTTCCATCGACCTCGGGCAAATCTGGTTGCCTTTGTCGGTGTTACAAAAAAAGCTGCATCTGGAAAATCAGGCTACCATAGTAGTACTCAAAACCCCTCCCACCCAACCGGAAAACATCACCGATTGGAATTTTCACTCAAGAAAAGAACTGTTGAAAGAGATTGAACAACTGGTTTACACCAAATCGGTTGGCGCCATGTTTCTGTACGTGGTACTCATTTTTCTGGCCCTGATTGCCATCTTTGACAGTCAGGTGTTGTCCATTTTTCACCGTACCAAAGAAATCGGCACTCTCATCGCCCTGGGCTTAACACGCTGGCAGGTGGCCGGTATTTTTACGCTTGAGGGATTAATCACCGGCATTTTGGCCGGCATGGTGGCTGCCCTTTACGGCTTTCCGCTACTCTACTATTTTAAAGCGCATGGTTTTCCCTTGCCCGCTTCCACCGACAGTTACGGCCTGGCTTTGGGCGAACGTCTTTACCCGCTTTACCCAATCAGCCTGATTGTGGGCACGGTGGTCATCATTTTACTGCTGGCTACCCTGATCAGCTTCTTGCCTTCCCGGAAAATTGCCCGCTTAAATCCAACCGATGCTTTGAGGGGGAGATGGTCATGATGCGATTCATTTTAAAAGGCGTGCTGCGCGACCGTTCCCGTAGCCTGTTTCCCATTTTGATTGTCACGGTTGGCGTAGCCTTGGTGGTCGTACTGCACGCCTGGACCAACGGTGTTTTGCAGGATTTAATCGACGCCAACAGCCGCTTTAACAGCGGGCATTTTAAGATTACCACCCGGGCCTACGCCCAATTCGAAGACCAGATTCCCAATGACCTGTGCCTGTTGGGGCTGGACAGCCTGATGAATCAACTGGAAGAAACATTTCCTGAAATTGCCTGGCATCCCCGGATTCGTTTCTTTGGTTTGCTTGACATTCCGGATGCAAGCGGTGAAACAGTAGCCCAGGCCCCGGTTTCCGGTCTGGCTGCCGACCTTTTGGGGACACAACGTGCCTTTTCTGTTCAAACGTTAAAATTAAAAGAAGCCTTGATTCAGGGACGTCTGCCACAGGCTGCCAATGAAATCCTGTTGAGTCACAACTTGTTTAGCCGACTCGGCCTGCAAATCGGTCAACCGGTTACGCTGATTTCCTCCACCATGTACGGCGGTCTGGCCATTTACAATTTTAAAGTGGTTGGTACCATCCGGTTTGGACTGCCTGCCCTGGATCGCATGTTTTTAATCTGCGATTTACACGATGCCCAACAGGCGCTGGACATGGACAATGGTTGCAGCGAAATTTTTGGCTATTTTAAAGATGAAACTTTCAACGAAAAAAGCGCAGCCCTCATTAAAGCAAAATTCAATGCCACCTTTGCAGCTGACACCTCCCAATTTGCACCTGTTTTATATGCGCTGTTGGACCAGGGGAGTCTGGCAGATTATTACCAGATTGTTAAAAGCTGGATTGGTTCTATTCTTTTTGCTTTTATTCTGATTCTTTCCATAGTACTCTGGAATTCAGGCCTGATGTCCGGCTTAAGACGCTATGGTGAGTTGGGCCTGCGCCTGGCCATGGGCGAAACCAAAGGTCATGTGTACGGTACGCTGCTGCTGGAATCGCTGGTGACCGGCTTCATCGGTACGGTTCTGGGCACGCTTTTGGGCCTGGCTTTTGCCTACTTTCTGCAGGAAAAGGGCGTTAACATCAGTGGCATGATGCAGAACGCCACCATCTTGTTAAGCGAAGTGATGCGCGCCCGCATTACGCCCACGACCTTTTTCATCGGATTTTTGCCCGGCCTGCTGTCCAACTTTCTGGGAAATGCCCTGGCCGGCCGTGCCATTTACAAACGTCAAACCTCTCAACTGTTTAAGGAATTGCAAATATGAAAACCATGTTCATCGTAGTCTTTGTTCTCACACTAAGCGCGCTGCTTCCGGCGCAATCGTTAACGCCGGAACAAATCATCCGCAAGGTTGACCAGAACCTCAATTTTAATTCGGCCATTACCATTTCCGAAATGGAAATTTTTGGCGTGCGCGGCAAACGCACCATCAAGGCCAAAAGCTGGGCCCAGGGCAAAGACAAAGCTTTTACAGAATATCTGGCCCCGGCCCGCGAAAAGGGCACCAAAATGCTTAAATTGGGCGATGAACTTTGGATTTACTCCCCGCAGGCCGACCGCACTATTAAAATTGCCGGCCACATGTTACGCCAATCGGTCATGGGCTCCGACCTCAGCTACGAAGATTTCATGGAAAATGAAAGCCTGCTGGATGACTACACGGCCAAACTCATTGCACGTGACACCTTGAATCAGCGGCCCTGTTTTGTACTGGAACTTGTTGCCAAAAGAAACGATGTCAGTTATTTTAAACGTAAAATCTGGGTCGACCAGCAGCGCTTCATCCCTTTAAAAGAAGAACTCTTTGCTGCAAGCGGAAAAATCTTAAAAACCATTGAAATTTTAAAAGTGGAAAAGATGGGCCAACGCTGGTATCCCAGGGAGATCCGTTTCAAAGACATGATGAAAGCGGGCAAAGGCACCATTTTCCGCATTTTGCAAATTCATTTTGATGTACGCATTCCGCCCTACATTTTCAGCAAGGCAGCCCTCAAGTGATTGCCTATTTGTTGGATTTAATGCCGTAACGCAAGCTTTAGCTTGCGCCCATGGTTGACGGAATTGCCGTAACGCAAGCTTTAGCTTGCGACAAAGGTTGAATGGCCTGCCCGTCTTAGACGGGATGAATAGTGTAATAGTTGAATGGGATTGGGGAAAGCGTGAATATTTCAAAATTTTTGTTCTGTAACTTTAGGCAAGCGGTGTACTTCGTTGGCTAAATTAATTATTTCTGCGAATATCTGCGCCATCTGCGCGGAATTATTTCATTAATGGAAATAAAATTTTTACTTTTGCAGTTTCAAATCACGAAAATTAAATCACAAAGGAGATAAAAATGGCTGAAATTACAT
>CAYNLJ010000309.1:0-3065 GCA_964398005.1 uncultured Caldithrix sp.
GTCATACCCAACAGGTCACGCAGGTTTAAAAGTAAGCGATCCAAAGAAGAAGCGGTTACCGGGTCTAATCCGGCACCCGGTTCATCGGCAAACAGGATTTTGGGATCTAAGGCAATGGCCCGCGCCAGGGCCGCCCGTTTACGCATGCCTCCGGAAAGTTCAGAAGGCAATGCTGTGGCCGCATGACTTAAGCCAACCAGCGAGAGTTTTAATTGCACCAGATCCTGGATGAGTTTATCATTTAAATTAGTGTGTTGTTCAAGAGGAATGGCTACATTTTCGGCAACAGTAATCGAATTCAGCAAAGCTCCGTTTTGAAACAGAACCCCCACCTGCCGCATCAGGTTTAACAATTCTTTTTCATTGGATTTTAACAGATCATGGCCCAACAATTTTATCTCCCCGGAAAAGGGCTGCATCAAGCCAATCAGATGTTTGAGCAAAGTGGTCTTTCCACACCCGCTGGTTCCCAAAATGACCAGGATCTCACCGGGGATGACTTCAAAACTGATGTCGTTCAGCACAATCTGGTCATCGTAACCACTGACCAGATGTTGCACTTCAATAACAGGTTCCATCAGAAAGCAGGCTCTCCAAAATAAAAGATGAGTCCCAAAATACTATCGGCCACAATAACGAAAAAGATCGAGGCCACCACCGAAGCAGTAGTGACGCGCCCGACACCCTCGGCACCGCCTTTCACTTTAAAACCAAAATAAGTAGCCGTTAACAAGATGATGACCGAAAAACTTAAACTCTTCACCAATCCCGTAATAATTTCTTTGTAACGCAGAACCGAGAAAACCTCTTTAAAAAAGGGATAGATACTGATGTCCAGGTAAGTCACTCCAATCACGGCTCCGCCTAAAATACCAATAATATTGGCAAAAACCGTTAGCAGCGGCAGGGTAATGATCAGGGCGTAAAGTTTTGGAACGATCAGGTAAGGAATGGGGTCCACCCCCATTACCGTTAAAGCATCAATTTCTTCACTCACCTTCATGGTGGCAATTTCAGCCGTAATGGCCGATCCGGACCGCCCTGCTACCAGAATTGCGGTAATTAGCGGCCCCATTTCACTAACCATGGCAATAGCGATTAAATCAGCCACGTAAATGTTCGCACCAAACTGGCGTAATTGAGCAGCGGACTGTAAAGCCAGAATAAAGCCGATTAAAAAGGCAATCAGCGCCACAATGGGCAGAGCATTCACGCCGATCAATACCCCCTGATTGGCAATTTCGCCTTTGCGCCGCATGCCGGGTCTGAAAAAACTGATTACGGCCCAAAAGCCAATATTGGAAAACAAAAAAATCGACTCAACGAATTGATTGAACAGGTCGTAACTAAGTTCCCCGATGATTTCAAAAAAATTCTTTCTCCTGGTTCCGGGTTCAGATAGCACAACCGGGCTGAACAGCTTTAAGGTCTTTTCTACCTCTTCCGATGTATTCAACCATCGAAGTTCAATATTCCTTTTTTTAAAATCCTCTTTTAAACGATGTAAGTAAACGGCCGCCGCGCTGTCTAACTGTCTGGTTGGGGAAAAATCCAGCCAAATGGTTTGGCCCTCAAACCTTTTGTTCTTATAAGGTAATACTTCTTTTTGCAGTTCTTCAATAGAGGCATGATTGATTTGTTCCGGAAGTGTGATTTGAACCTGTTCCATAAAACCAATCCGTTAATGCAAACTTGAAGACATTTTTTTTATGAACAAATCCATTTCTTCGTTCATTATTTGATTAACACTGGTAACGAATTGATCCATCGAAAACTTTTTGGGCAACTGCTTGGTACGGTCAAACGAATGGCGAACGACCATTTGGCGGGTTTTGAAATCAAACAACTCAAGGCTACCCTTAATGCGCGTCATTGGGTACTTGTTTTTTTTGCCCCGGTCTCTGACTTCCAACCGATCCAGGGTACCGCTGATTCCGTATTGAGGAAAGACTTGCCCAATGGCCAATTCGCAGTTCTGGAACAGATTTACCGATTTTAACTTACGCCACATTAAAAAACGCATGGCCATATCCGGGGCTTCGCTCCATTGGTGGTAATAATAATATTGAAGTTGGTAATCTCCGGTTCGCAAGGCGATTTGTTTGGTTTTGTAAGCCGGATTGGCCCAAAAGGGTTCAATCATGACGGAATAGGGCAGGGGCGCCTGCTTAATCAGCGTCGAATCTAATTGCTCATCGAGAACGTAATATTTTTTCAGAATTTGCTTGCTTGTACACTGAAATAAAAGTGAACTTATGGCTAAAAATATTACAAAATAAGTGCTTTTAATCTTTAAGCTTTTCATCGGGTGGATTCTCCGGTTTGGTGCCACCAATTAAAACAGCAGGATTTTCATCGATTTGCCGCGCGGCACTGTTTAAATAACGCATGGTTTGATTGAGCTGCTCCATGGTTTGATTCAAACGCACACTGTTCATGTTGACCAGCAAATCCATCTGTTCCAGTAAATGATTTAAGCGGTCAACGGCAAAATTAAGATCTTCATCTAAATTGTAAATATTGGCATTGTTCAGTTTTTCGGCAACCTCAGCAATGTTCCGCAGAGTATTTTTAAGGGTGTCTGACTGTGCAACTGATTCTATCGTTTGCAATGTAAATCGAGCTGATTTGCTGGCATAGGCCAGATGATTCATGCTGGTGTCCAGGCTGGTTAAAATATTCTCCAACCGTGGACCGGTTTGGGCTAAAATATGATTAAGTCTGTTTAAGGCAGACTGGGATTCTTCTACTAAAGTCCAGATTTTATTCTGATTAACGGGATCGGTTAACTTGAGCAAATTGTTTAAAATCAGTTCGATCTTTTCAGCAAGTACTTCGGCCTTTCCGGTAATCTCTTCGGTTAAAGAGCGGCCGGGTTGAATGTAGCCGCCGGGTTCAAGCAGCGGAGCATCCTGGGTGCCCCCCCGTAATTCAATGATTTTCAGACCTGTAATGCCAATGGTCGAAATATCTGCCACGACATCTTGTTTAATGGGTGTTCCGTGTCTTACCCCAATGGTTACAATAATCTGACTGATATTTTCCGGATTAATTTCGATTTTTTC
>CAYNLJ010000310.1:0-3051 GCA_964398005.1 uncultured Caldithrix sp.
TCCATCATTTGTTCGTAAAGACGTTTAATGATGGGTGCCATTTTCATAAAAACTGTGCCGGCAATAATCATCATGTCGGCCTCTCTGGGTGTACCGCGAATTACCTCGGCACCAAAACGGGCCAGGTCGTATTTACTGGTAATACTGGTTGCCATTTCTACATAGCAACAGGAGAGTCCAAAGTTAAAAGGCCACAAAGAATTCTTCCGCCCCCAGGCCACCAAATCCTGAAGACGAGTCAAAACCACGCTTTGCTTCACTGCCTCTTCTATGGAAGCATCGCCCTGAAAAGCATTGACAGACTCCCCGGGTTTGCTTAACCACCACTTCATTTATGTTCACCTTCTTTCATTGATTTCATTCGCTTAACAATCTTTTTGCCATCGGCGGCGAAATTCAAAGCTCCGATTCGCCATTCGTAAACCAAGACAATCAGCAAGATTAGAATAAAAACAAAAACACCCCAAAAACCAGCCCAACCGACTTGCTTAAAACCAATCGCCCAGGCAACTATGAAAACAGCTTCCAGATCGAATATGATAAAGAAAATTGCAATTAAATAAAAATGAGCCGTAAAGCGAATTTGAGAGGTGCCGGTATGTAAAATACCTGCTTCGTAATATTCGCCGGTGGCCCGTTCTTTATGCCTTTGCCCCAACAAATAGGAAAGGCCAATCATAATAGTTACCAGGCCAAGCACGGCGACAATGTAAACCAACAGTGGCCATTGTGGTGTAGTTGCTTCCAAAACAAAATCCCCTTCTCATTGGATTTCAGCTTGCAAAATATTTCGTCGATTTTGTTCTAAAATGGATATTTGTACGTCTTTAATAAATTCATTATTTCGTGAAATATGAATTTTTTCTCAAAGACCAATGCAAAGCCTAAAGATAAAAATAAAATTATTACAAAGCTAATCATTTTTTAAATTTTCACTAAAAAATTTTAGCTTTTTTGTAAAGAATAACTAAAAAACAATTAACAAGGAGGAATTTCAATAAAATGACCACTCAATTTAATGCTGTAAACTTATTTCAAGATTGAAAAAGGTAGAAGTTCGAAGGGTGAAGTTTGAATGGACCTGGTAACGGCAAATCAGGGAAAAACTGTTGAAGTTATTCAACATTCAAACTCACAATTTTTCAAAGGTTCTTTTCAATTGATCTGTAATTGGTTATGGTAAGGTTTATCGATAACCCTGACAAATAGTCGTAACGATTAAAACATCTTCGTTAAAGATGAAATAATCAATGCATCTTTTACTAAAATGGAAGATGTTATGGTTCGTTGTTTTTACAATAATGGAACATTAACAATGTTCTGTTTTCTATGTAGTAAAATTAAAGTACCTCCATTTAAAAAAAGCACTGCAAAGTTTCAAAATTTTAATACCAATAAAAAATTAAAAGTTTGGAGAGAGAAAAGTAAAGTTAGAATTGAAAATCATCAGAAAAACTGAGACCGAAACTGAGAATTAGTAGTAAAATCCATTCAACATTCACCACTCAAAATTCAAAATTTCCAGTGTCTTTTGAAGTTATTTATTAATTGGCTTCGACCGCGTCCCCTTGAAATAAACATCAATCTAAAATTATTTGTTATCAGGATAACGGGTTGCAATCGAACGAATGACATCCAATCTGCTAAACAGACAGTCTACCAAATCCGGGTCGAACTGTTTGCCCCGCTCTTCACCTATCACCTGTAACACTTTTTCTTCATCCCAGGCTTTTTTGTAAACCCGGTTAGAAGACAGTGCATCGTACACATCAGCCAGCGAAACAATTCGGCCAAACAGAGGGATTTCCTCCCCTTTCTTTCCCCTGGCCTTTCCATTTTCATCCTCATATCCAGGCAGCGGCTGACCTGTTTTAAGATCGACAAAACCCGGGTACCCCTTGCCATCCCATCGTTCATGATGATTTAGCGCAACAATGGCTGAAAACTCATCAAAATCTGATCTGGGATTTAAAAAAAGACGAGCTCCATGGATGGTATGCTGCTTCATAACTTCGTACTCTTCCTCTGTCAACCGGCCCGGTTTTTTCAGAATGGTGTCGGAGATGGCTACTTTTCCAACATCATGAAGCATAGCGGCCATACGTAAAGCATCCCGTGTACGGTCAATTTCTTCTCGTGGAAGATTGTGTTTTTGGGCGTAGGCTTCGTAAAGTTCAACCGAGTAAGCGGCCACCCTGTTGGCATGAGGACCAGTCTCTTTGGGGTCACGCAGCTCCGCCATGCTGATCATTCGTTCAATAGTATCACGGGTCATTTGAGCCCGTTCGATGGCATTGGCGGCATAAATGGCAAAGTGCTTAACGATGGGTTCATCTTTGGAATTAAAAGGAATGATTTCTCCCCGATCGTTCTGGGCATTGATCAATTGCAACACCCCAATAATCTGGTTACGCGTATTCTTCATGGGAATGGTCAGCATGGACTGCGTATGGTAACCACTTAATTTGTCAAATTCAGGATTAAAGGAGAACGGCAGCCCGCCATTTAATTTGTAAACATCCGGAATATTTAAAGTTTCATCATTATTTGCTACGTACCCAGCAATGGAATTATTGTTAATAGGTAAGGTAAATGAGGTGTAGATCAGTTTTTTACCTTTTGGCAAACGTTTTTGCAGAGTTTCGTTTTGAGAGATACTAAAACGTAAACGATCACCTTCCCTGATGTAAATAGATCCGGCATCGGCCTTGAACAGAAAACGAGCTTCGCTTAATACCTTCTCCAGCAATAAATCGAGATCAGCGACATTATTAATCTCAAGTCCGAATTCCACTAACCGGTTTAATTTTTGCGTGTGGTTTAGCATCCTGCTAATCCTTCTTTTTAAATTAAAGTCTGTCTATCCACTTTATCGGCAGAAATTTTAAATTATTTAAAACGAGAGCTGTTTTAAAAATAATCCTGACACTTTTCGCCCTGAAGAGATGATTACACCAGAGGCAACGCGCAAATTCATGAATGGATATTAGATATAGTAAGCATAAGTCTTCTTTTTTCATGAAGCAAATAAAAACCAATAAGGCTCACAGA
>CAYNLJ010000311.1:0-3041 GCA_964398005.1 uncultured Caldithrix sp.
TATGACGGATTTAATGTTTACCGCGGTCTGCAAGCCGACCATCTGGAATTTTTAAACCATGTATCTGAAAATCAATACCTGGATGGCCATTTACCACCTGAACACAAAAAATTCTTCTATGTAGTAGCGGCCGTAAAGGATTCTCAGGAAAGCGTATGGTCCAACCTCGATTCGGTAGAACTCTGTGCAGCACCTCGTTTAACTGGAATAGAAAAGGCTGCTGCCAACGTGTTTTTGTTGCACTTTAATCAACCGGTTAAACTTCAGCAGCATCCGGCAAGTCAGGTTTGGTTAAAACAGAACCGTCTTTGGGCCAGATCCCTGGCCGCCTTACCCGATAAGCACGATTTGCTGGCCATTTTTGATTTACCATTGGAGGTTGTGGAACAGGAAACGTTATTCGTAGCCCAAATTGTGAATGAGTGTCAAATGCCGGTTCATCCTGAATTTAACCGACAACCAGTTGATTTAGACGCTGAAATAACAGCGCCGCGTGTTTCAGAAATGCAAGTGTGCCGCAGAAACTGTGTGCAGTTAACCTTTTCTCAACCCATGGATTCGCTCAGTTTGCGCCAACCGGAAAACTATCAGGTATGGCCCTGGGGAGAGGTGCTACAAATCGAAATTTTAGACAGTCTGGCCAGCAAGATAGAACTTCACTTATCGCAGGAAAGCCCGGCCGGAGGTTTTGGACAGGCGGTCTATTTGCAGGTAAAGGGGCTAAGAAACCGATGGCAGGTGGCAATGGCTGAAGAACAGACCTTTAGTCTGTTCAGACCGGTAGAAAATCTGTCACAAATTGTCATTTATCCCCAGCCAGTCAGAGCTGAGGACAGGGAATTAATATTTGCAAAATTACCGCAAAAAGCCCAAATTCAAATTTTTAATTTAAATGGAATTCTGGTAAAAAAGCTGGAACAGGTAAATGATTACGGTGGATTGCACTGGGATTTAACTGACCAATCGGGTAATCGGGTGGCCAGTGGCATCTACCTGTATCGCATTACAGATGGTAAGCAGGAAAAAATTGGAAAACTGGTGATTGTGAGGTAGATATGAAAAAAGAATACAAATTTCCTTTGGTGGTAGCGATAACCGGTGGCATAGGCAGCGGGCAATCCACCGTAGCCGGATTTTTTCGCAAGTGGGGTGCCTGGGTCATCAATGCCGATCAAAAGGCCAAGGAAGTCATTCAGCGGGATCGTGGTGTAAAAAACAATTTACGCCAAACTTTTGGCAAAGATATTTTCGATCGTCGCGGAAAGCTGATTACAAATCGTTTAGCGCAACTGGCTTTTAAAGATGAACTGAGTACCCAAAAACTGAATCAGATCGTTCACCCGCGCATGGTTGGCTACCTGGTGGAAGAGATGGAACAGGCGCGTTTTTCAAAACGTTATCCAATCGTTGCGGTAGATGCAGCCCTTGTGTATGAGATCAGTATTGAACAAATGTTTGATACCATTATTGTGGTTTATGCACCGATGGAGTTACGTTTTAAACGGGTGAAACAACGGGACGGCATGAAGCGAAGCGAATTTTTAGCCCGGGTGGACAAACAGATTCCACTGGAAGAAAAACGACAATGGGCTGATTTCGTAATCGACAATAGCGGATCGTTGGAAGAATTGGAAAAACAAAGCTGGGCAGTTTTTGAAAAACTGCTTAATATGCAGCGAGAGAAAGAACGCCAGCTGGCAAAAGTCAGTTGAAAACAAACTTTTGTACAACCTGAGCAATACCTCTGGACTCATCCAGGGGAGGGAAGTTTCTCCAGTGCCTGATGTAATTTTTAATGCACTGTTCCAAAGCCCGATTACGAATGGTTGAATTTACAATACGAACACTTTCAGGGATAACGTATCCTTCGTAAGAAACTTTAAAGGCTACTTTGACAAATCCCCGATTGTTGGCCGAAAATTTTGTGTGTTTTTGGAAGCAGTATTCGATCATAGGCGAATATTGATGGACAACCCGTTCAACTTCTTCCGGATCACGATAGCCCTTCTCAGTGTCTGGCTCGCGGGTTAACTGTTCCGGCACATCAAGGTAGGCCGTTCCCTGTCTTCTGACCACATAATTGAAAAGATTATCCGGGGGACCATCCACATCGCCGGGATCAAAATTGTTAACCCCTGATCTTGCTTTGCGGGAAACTTTTGCCTTCACTTTGGCAACTGTTGCTGAAATCTCTTCTTCATCGATGAGTGGAATGTCGTTAAAATAATCATCAACTTCGGGTAAATTGTTAGCATCGGTCAGCAGTTCCCTCGGGCCAGTCAAAACTCCTGCTGTTCCTTGCCGTTTGGCCGTCTTTTTAAAAATAGCCTGCTCTTTGGTCCCTCTTCTTAAAACAGTACCTTCTGTTGACAGAGATGCTTTTATCCGTGGCTTACCGGTTGAAATTTGGATAGGCGCTGTGATCACAATTGCTTTGGGGTCTTTTGCTTGTGGTTCGACTTGCTGCACCTCGTCCATCAATAATTGGGTGACAAAGCTTTTGTACTTGTGGCGAATGATTTGTTCAGCCTTGTCATTTACTTTGGAATAATCAATTTGGGAGTTTATCAAAATAAGGGTCGCAAAAGACAAAATAGTGAAGAAAAGGATAGAAGAAAAAGTTTCGTCCATCCTCTGGGAAAGTCTCAGCCCAAAGACTCTGTTGAATTTGAATTTTGGTGCCACTTTCACCTCTATAATTACTTTGGTCTAAATATCCAGGAAAAACCAATAATGCTTTGTGATTGGAATCACGGAGAATTTATGTACTTTAAATTTTACCTCTTTTACAGCCCTAAGTCTAAATATAATAATTAACTGAATGATAAACCAAATAAAATGTCATTTTCATCTGCTCAAAATAGGTGAAAAATGAATTTCGGATATTTTGTTCAAGAAACCGCATAATCCAGTTCATAAATTTTGAATTTTGAGTGTTGAATTTTAAATGATCTCAACAATTCCTGGTATCTTGGAACCTGATTCGACCAAAGCATCGTATCTTTTAAAGGAAAGCCGAAGGCTTGATATGATTATAGACG
>CAYNLJ010000312.1:0-3040 GCA_964398005.1 uncultured Caldithrix sp.
GTACCCAATAAAAAAAGTAGCGGCGCAGGGACTCGAACCCCGGACACGAGGATTATGATTCCTCTGCTCTGCCAGCTGAGCTACGCCGCCATCAAAAAATGGGTGATCGGACAGATCACCCTGGTTTAGTAGCGGGGGCAGGATTCGAACCTGCGACCTTTGGGTTATGAGCCCAACGAGCTACCTGACTGCTCCACCCCGCGATCAAATTGAGTCACTAATATAATATTATTTTATTTTTTTGTCAATAGTTTTTTTGATTGCTTCAATCAGACGATTGGTTTCCACAATTTGCCATTGATAATCGATGGCCGCAATTTTTACCAGCTCTGATTTTGGGGATGGATTATTCTGCAGCAAGTGGCAAACTTTGACCAAATCCTTTTCCGTACAAAGTAAGTATTCTATTTTTTGCTGACGACAAAAGTCAATCATTTTCTGTAACTCTATGGTGGTAAAATAATGATGATCGCTAAAGGTGAATGTTTTTTCAACCTTTAACCCCAAATGATTTAATCGTTCGAAAAATTCCCCGGGTTTTGCAATGCCGGCAAAGGCGGCAACGGTAACACCTTGCATTTCCTTTAATTTTTTTACTGTGTTAAAATGACAATCTATCAGCATTTGACTTTCAGCTTTAGCCTGAAATTGTTTTTGTGACAAAACCAAAGGCAATTTTTGCGATTCAGGTAAGATGATAAAATGAGCGCGTCGAATGTGCCAGGGAAACTCCCGCCAGTAGCCCGTAGGCAACATAAAATTCAACCAAAACTGTCGGGCCCTTTTAAATAGCACAATGTCCACATCTCGTTGCACATGGCGATGCTGAAAACCGTCATCCAGAATGACAACCCTGGCCTCACTATTTTGTTCCAGCCATTGCAAAGCCTGCTTTCGCTTTTCAGCGACCAGAACGGTAACGTTTTTGAGCTTCTTTGCAATTAAATAAGGTTCATCGCCAACTTCATCCGGAGTGGCAAGAATTTGTCCCTGATGGGACACAACTTTTAAGCCCCTGGATTTCCTTCTGTACCCACGACTGACTACAGCCAGTGGGTATTTTTTAGCCAATTGTCCGGCCAGCCAAATGGTGAATGGGGTTTTACCCGTGCCCCCTGCCGTCAGATTGCCCACAGAAATTACCGCTAATTTTGATTGATAAACCGGTAACCATTTCAAAAAGAATAACAGATTTCTAATTTCGGTAACTAAACCATACAAAAGAGAGACCGGCAAGAGCAACCCCCGCAGCAAAAGCAACAGCACTTTCATGCCTGACCTCTCCCCGCTTTTTTAAGCGTTTGCATCAGGTAAGTCAGCTCTTCTTTTTTGAAAAAACGGAACAGGTAAAACAACAATGGTGTCAGTCCAACAATCAGCAGACGCAAAGGCCATGCCGGGGTAAAGAGGTAAAAAATCGTCAGCATGGCGATCAGGTAAAGTAAAATGAAAGCCAGGCGCCCGTACTCGTAAGGCACGTAATAAATTTTTTGATTGGCAACAAAAATGGTTACGGCCATTACCAGATAGGCGAGTAATGTAGCTACGGCCGCTCCCATGATGCCGTAATGGGGCATCAGATAAAAGTTGCTGGCAACATTGGTTATGGCCGCCAGCCCGGTGAACAGGGCCATGTAACGAGTCTTTTTCTGAATGTAAACCCCAACGGTCAAATTGACGTAAATACCGTAAAACAGGTACGCCGTAAGCACAATGGGAATAATTTTAATACCGGGCCAGTAAGGCTTGTTCATAATATGATGATGAGCGCCCAGGGGAATCTTTAACAAATATTCAATGAAATAGCTGGCGGTTACGATGAGTAGGGCTCCAAACAGCGTAAAATAGGTCAAAACACGGGCATAAATTTGACGGGCATTTGGTTCTTTGGCCAGCTTAAGGAAAAACGGCTGCCAGGCATTACGAAAGGCAATGACCACTAACAGCAAAATGGAACCGAATTTGTAATTGGCGCTGTACAAACCAAGCAGATCTTTGTTCAGTAAAAAGCGCATTAAAAACTTGTCGCTGACTTCCACCGTTAAATAGGCCACGCCGTTTGGAATCATAGGCAGGCCAAACAGCAGCAGGGTTTTAAGCACCGGCCATTGCCAGATTTTGCGTAAATATTTTTTTTGAAAAGGCAACATGGCCAGCAAATTGACCACCGAAGCAATGGCATTGGCGTACAGGATGCCCAGAACGCCTTTTTTCAGAAAAACGACAAACACGATGTTCAGCACCAGCTCCAGTAAAAAACGGCCGATGCGAAAGGCGGAAAAGTGCAGTGATTTTTCTTCGGCACGTAACACCAGGTAAGGTAAATTGCCCACCGAATCAAAAAGCAGAATGACAGCGGTAATTTGAATCAGCCGCTGGTATTTCAGTCCTCCAAAGATTAATTCACCCAACTGTGGAGCAAAGAGAAAGATTAATGAAGACAAGAACAGGGCATTAACCAGCACTCCCCAGAAGCCGGTAGAATAAACTTCCTCGCGTTTGTACTTGCCCAGGAAAAAGTAGCGTAAAATGGCCGCATCCATGCCGTAAAGGTAAATGATGGTCATAAAAGCCGTGAAGGTGTAAACCAGAGTCAGGTCACCATATTCGCTGCGTGAAGCGAGGTAGGAAGGATTGGTGTAAATGGGCAGCATGACAAAGCCCAGCGCACGCTGGACAAAGGTGCTGATGGTGTAAACCGATGAATGCCTGGCTAAGTTTTTTAAATGGTCAATCATGAACGATTACTGTTTTAAATGTTCTTTTAAAGCCTGTACACCGAGCAGATAACTGGTCACACCAAAACCGGAAATGGTGCCTAAACAAACTTCCGAAATGACCGAATGACGGCGGAAACCTTCCCGCCCGGCAATGTTGCTTAAATGCACCTCAACCACCGGAATGTGGCAGGCTTCGATGGCGTCGCGCAGGCTGTAGGAATAGTGAGTCAAAGCGCCGGCATTGAGCACAATGCCATCAAATACCTCCATGGCCTGGTGAATTTTGTCAACCAACTCACCTTCGTGATTGCTCTGGAAAA
>CAYNLJ010000313.1:0-3032 GCA_964398005.1 uncultured Caldithrix sp.
GTACCACCAGTAACACCACAACAAAAGGGTTAATGTTGGCCAGCCATTCAGGGGAGGCGTGTTCTCCAACCAGGCGTAAGGTGTACTTGGGCATGGTAGCATAAAGTTGATGCTGAATGGCCCAGAATCCCGCTACAATTAATATCAAGGCCATAAAGCGAACATTTTTTAATACCCGCACCAGGCCGTTCATCGCTTCTTTAAAACTTTTTCCTTTGCCGGTGGTGTCAATATCTTTGTAAAGCAGATAAACAATAATTAAAGCAAGAAAAGCCATGCCGGCGGCATAAAAATTAATGTAGCGCAGACCTAACTCGATGCGTAATGGTTTGGCAATGGTTTTACCCAAAAAGGCACCAATATTGACCATCATGTAAAAAATGGAATAGGCGCGTGCCCGGTGTTTTTCATCCGAAGCTTTGGCAGCTGTACCGGTAATAATTGGCTTAACAAACGAACCACCTAACATGATTAAGGCCAGAGCCGTCACGGCCACCAGTTTTGTAGGCCACAAGCCCAATAAAAAGTAGCCTGCACTAAGCAATGCAAAGGCCAAAATCAGAGCCGAACGAAAGCCCATCTTATCAGACAGAGTTCCGGTAAAAGTCGGTGCCATGTAAATCAGCGAGGCGAAAAGACCGGTAACCCAGCCGGTTTCCACATCGGTGAACCCAACTTCACGCGTTAAGTAAACGGCTAAAACAATGAACATTCCATAATAAGCGGCCCGTTCAAATAACTCAATAACATTGGCCACCCAAAATTCACGGGGAAATTTCCAGCTTAGTTTGGTCTCTTCCATTGAGTACTCCTGGCTTTATTTTGGTTGATAGTCCTTGTAATCATAGAGCCCAACTTCGTCGTAGGGCAGGTGTGGTTTAATCAACTCGTCAATGGCTTTGGCCTGCTTCAGCAGCTCTTCCAGCTTCTGCAGCGGAAGCATACTGGCAGCATCACAGAGAGCGCCATCGCAATCCGGATGGGTTTCAATAAACAGCGCATCTACCCCGGCAGCAACCCCTGCCCGCGTCAGACTGAAGATGAATTCTTTTGCTCCACCACGCCGGTCGCTGCTGCTCACCCCGTATTTGCGGATGGCATGCGTTGGATCTAACACTACCGGGTAGCCAAGGTCACGCATGATTTTCAAATTGCGCATGTCCAGGATTAAATTGTGATAGCCAAAAAAAGTGCCACGATCTGTCAAAAGAATTTGATCGTTGCCTTCACCGGTGATCTTGTTAATGGCGGTTTGCATGTCTGATGCAGCTAAGAATTGACCTTTTTTCACATTTATTACTTTGCCGGTTTTAGCTACCGCCAGCAACAACGAAGTTTGCATGGAGAGGAAGGCCGGAACCTGAATGACATCCAATACCTGCCCGCAGGCCGGTGCATCATGCTGGTCATGAATATCCGACAGTACGGGAATGCCAAATGTCTCTTTAACTTTTTGCAGGATTCGCAGACCTTCATCCAAACCAGGCCCCTGATAGGATTTAGCCGAAGAACGGTTATCTTTTAAATAGGATGATTTGAAAATTAGTGGCATCTTTAATTTATCGGCAATCGTTTTCACCTGTTCGGCTGTTTTTAAAACAATATCTTCGGATTCAATGACGCAAGGTCCGGCAATCAAAGCCAGCGGATGGCCCTGGCCAATTTTGATTCCTGCAACATCGACGACTCGCATTAATACCTCCTGATTAAAATTATTCTTAAGAAAGACAATTTACGGGATTAAGCGAAAGGTTTCAATTAAAAGCACACCCTGCCCAATGGCAGCCAATGGGGTGGTTGAAGATAAATGGCGATGGTTTGAATCGGTGAATGGTTGATGTATTGAATAAAATCGAATAGACCGATTAAAAAATTAGAAATCCGAAATTCATTTAAAACTTAAAATTCAACATTCAAAATTTTGCAAAGTGTCCATTAGTAAGATTGGCTGTACAGTTTTTAACGGGGTAGGCGTATGCCCCCACCAAAGCTGATAAACCAGTCCGGACCATACTTATTAAGACCTTTGCCTCCATAAACATCCACAATAAAGGTACGGGTCATCAGTAAGCTCAGGCCAAAATCGAACACCTGACTGCTGTGACCTTGTTCAGGATTTGTGGCAGCTACTTCAATGAATGCTGAAGTTTGTGGAGAAAAACTAACACTTAAAACCAGAGAATAAAAATACTCCATAAAATCGGCGTTACGGTAGGTCAAGCCCAAATTGTATTCCAAACGGGCCGCTTCGCTTAAAGGATGAGATCCAATAAACATCGCGCCTGGTTCTATTTTATCGGAGATCAGTTCCTTTGAACCAACGGGTAACTGAGCATTAAATAAGAATGCTCCATCAGGTAAAAAGCCCTTACTTTCCAGAACTCGTAACTTGGCACCCAATGTTAAACCTTCAAGGGAACTCAGAGAATTTTTTGTCTGGAGCTGTTTGTCACGCTGATAGGTAAACTGGCTACCCAGTCGCAATTCAAATTTTTTAGTTAAACCGAACCGAAAGGTAGTGGCGGCTAACTGCATTTTAATCCTTTCAAGGTCCGGAAATTCAGGGAAATCTTTATCGGAAATGTAGCTAAAACCACTTTCAATCTGTAAGCGCATCTTTTTTACGGTGGTGAATGTATTAGATTGGCCGGGACGATCAATGGAAATGGCATCATAATACTGGGCTAATAGTTGCTGAACAAACAGAAAAAGGATGATGCTTAACAAAAGCGCAGCACGTTTCATATTTCCTCCGTAAATTACAATTTTTCAGGCTTGATTAAATGTAACACCTTTGGCAATTAAAATCAAAAATGAAGAAAAAAATTGTTATTGACACATCTTTGATATTTGCTTATATTTGTCACTCTAAAAACAAGGGGCTGTAGCTCAGTTGGGAGAGCGTCCCGATGGTATCGGGAAGGTCAGGGGTTGAAAAGTTAAAAAGTTATTCTTTGTAAATTTCTAATTAAAAACTTGGGGCTGTAGCTCAGTTGGGAGAGCGCTTGAATGGCATTCAAGAGGTCAGGGGT
>CAYNLJ010000314.1:0-3023 GCA_964398005.1 uncultured Caldithrix sp.
GGTAAAAATGATAACAGTGAATCATATCATTTCCCAAATGCGGTTACCCTGCCCTGCCGCATCTGGATATTTGCTATAAGCTTGGAGGTTTTTCGAACGAGCCATCACAAACCAGTTCCAGCCGGCTGACCTTGCACTCTCTAAGGCCCTAAGGCCTCGACTATTTTTTTGAAGCTCCAAATAATAGGACGATGACTGCAACTTATACACTACCTCTCATTTTTTGAAGGAAATTGGGACAGGCAAATTATTATCTTTCAAGTCAAAGCATAACCAATCGCACTGGTTACCAGGCTCCGCCTGGTAACCCATTGCCGGGCCTCTGGCCCCAATACACGGACTCACCGACAGCCGGCCGGGTAGGTTGGGTTTCGTTCCTCAACCCAACCTACAAGACTGGCAATGGCTTCTGACTGAGGAGGCGGATCTTTGCCGTTTTCAAAATTTTTAAAAATCGCTCTGGCCAGTCCGGGTTTTTTGTGCGTGGCGCGCATTTTTTCGTACACGTACAAAATAATAGGACGATGACTGCAACTTATACACTACCTCTCATTTTTTGAGGCTGGGACTGAGAAGTAAGGGCAATGGAAAACATTTCATTAAGCAGCAGTAATTCCTGGCAGATATCTCTTCAAACAGTTCGCGGTTTATTCATTCCAGCTTTGTTGATCTTTTACAAAAAAAACATTCAATTCATTCATGGCAAGACCAAATCAGTCTGCGCTGAAAGCCTCTGTTTTTTGGGGGCACACATTTTTTTGAAAAAAATACAATTATTTTTTAAAAAAACAAAAAATTTGCGGCTCTGACCACTTTTTGACTATCCCTCATAATATACCGATAGAAGGCCCTGATAAGCCATTTACGGGACGTTCGGCTGACAGGGTATACCCCCTCCTGTCCTTATGTTTAAACCCGTGTTAAAACCAAAAATATGGCACATGTTTTTTATTGTAATTTCAGTTAGTTATAGCTGTTAAGCGTTTGACTTTCCAGCTTTTATCTGATAAGATTTATTCCATGAGTTTAATAGGAAATGCATCAAAAAATATTGCAGACCGTTTGGCATGGCACACCGCAAACCGTGACCAGGAAGGCATTGCAAAAGACCTTGCCGAGGGAAAAGATATCCCGGAAGTATATGGCCTTGGTGAAGCCGGTTTGTTTGACGAGTTTTTCTACTTTCTTGATCACTTTGGATTTACCAGCCTGTTCATGAAGCTTAAACCAAAGCCCAGAAAAAGAAACAGCCCGGTACCATTTATGCGTATTATTTTTGTCTATCTGATGCGTATTGTAGCAGGGCTGCGCTTTTTTTGGCACATGGATTCTGTTATTCTCCGGAGCCAGTCACTCATGCGCCTTGTTGGTTTTAACGGCAGGGATATAAAAGAAGGCACCTGTAACCGGGGTAAAAAGAAACCTGATTCCGATGAAAAGCAGCCCGTTCCAATACGTGGGCCCGTATCTTGTGACTTTATAAGAGATACCCTGGCTCGCATTGTTGGAACGACTCTGGAAGAAATGTTTAATTGCGGGATAAAAATTTTAGCAAAGAACAACTTTTTCCCAAAAAATATTCATGCCCTGCTGGATGCTTCTGTGATTGAATCCACACAAAAATGTAAAGGTTGCGGTAAGATCAGCAAAGACAAACCTCCAATGCTTAGACTCCGCAAAGGGCGTATACGGAAAGTATGTGAAACCGTTTTTGGATTTAAAATATGGGTGGTTTGGGATCCCAACAGCCGTCTTCCTTTAGCCATGCGGTTCACCACCATTGATGTCCATGATATAAACCTTGCACAAGACGTTGTGCAACAGGCAATCAACAATCTTGGAGACCATGCCACGTTTAGTTCTCTTGCCATTGATCGTGGGTTTATGGATGGATCTTTTTTATGGTGGCTTAATGAGAAAAACATCACCTTTTTTATTCCGGCAAAATCCAACATGGATGTTTACCATGATGCGATTTCTCTTGTCGGTACTGGTATACCGGATGCCAGACGTAGAATGCGAACCGTAGGATCTGGCAAGAACAAAATCAGTGTTACTGATTGTTGGGAAGTTGAAGGCCTGAAAGGATTGCTTTCGGCAGAATTCTATGGTCCACTTGGCAGTGGCAGTCATCAGAACTCGAAAACTTTTGCAGCCAACCCCATTAACGCTGTCGTGGTGTTGCATGATCCTTTTAAAGACAATAATCCTGACTCTAAACCCCTGGTGATCCTTACAAATGGTCAGGTTGATAAACCATTGGATGTTTATGACAGTTATGATGCACGAAGTGAAATAGAAAACGGTTTGTTCCGGGAAGCTAAACAGGCCTGGTTTATAGAACGTCCTCCGATAAATACCAAAGCCGGTTTTATGGTTCATGTGTATCTGACCATTTTTGTCATGGCCTTGACAACTGCTTTCAGAGACTGGATGGACCAACAGGATAAATTAGAGAAAAAAGGTCAGGACACCGGAATCAGGAAGTTCAGGGAAAAAGTGAAACAGGAAAACGGGAACAAACTGATTATCTTTGACAAGGATCGGTACGCTATCTTTGATGCATATGAAGTCTTTATCCTTTGTGGCAGAAATGTCATCAGACCAAACGGCACTCCGGAAAAAATTACCCCTCAGGACATTTTGAAAAAATATAGTTCAAGGCTTGAATGAATTTTTATACTCAATTCTTTCTCCCGTAATTTTACATATCCTTTCAATAAATTCCATCTCGTATTAATTTCATAAATAAATCCACCCTACTAATTATTTCTCGTGCAGCAAACCAATTTTATTAGCCGCACAAAATCATTAGCCAAGGTCTGCCTTCCCTTAAAAAATGCTCAGCTCATCTATCCAGGTGAAAGTTTTGACTGACTCAAACCTTATAGCAAATATCCAGAAAAACTTGACTTCCTTGAAAGGAAAGAGTAGATAGAATAATTCTAAATTGCGGCTGAAGCCGCTGGCCCGTAAATTTGCGGGCAAAGCCCGAATCGAATACATACCCTGCCCATAGATGG
>CAYNLJ010000315.1:0-3014 GCA_964398005.1 uncultured Caldithrix sp.
GACAAGGGCAATACTTGCCAGCAAAAAGAAAGTTGTTTTTCTCATGGTGATCTTCTGTTAGGTTGTTTCTGGCCAAAATCCGAAAATATAAAAAGAGGGGAGTAAAACTCCCCTGTCTATCAGAACTTAATACCAAGACTGAAGCGCATGGTTTCAGCCAGAGGGTGATCCTTGGAAGCTGAAATGTAGCTAAAATCGATATTGAACAGATTAAAGCCGATGCCACCACCAAAGGTCACAAATTTACGATCACCAAAGCTCGGGTCTTCATAAAAATAACCAACCCGTAAAGCGATTAAAGAACCATAAGTGTATTCAACACCAATCGAATGGGTAAATCGACGCAGGCGTTCGCTCAGTTTTCCCTTTACCCAAACCGAATAAAAGGCAGCCTTAAACACGCCATCCGAAGTTCCGTCGGCGTAACGGTAAACCAGCAGACGATTGACATCATACACAACCAGAACTTTATTAAAACCATCGTCAAAAGCCGTGTAGGCCAGACCAAGGCGTAAGTTCGTGGGCAGCGGGTCGGCCTGCTTACGGTCAATGTAAGTTACTTTTGGGCCAAAGTTGGAAATACTGGCGCCTACGTTTAAACGATTGTCAAATATCGGGTAAGCCGGTGTCCACAGCACACCCAAATCTACGGCAAAACTGGTAGCACGACCATCACGGTCTTCCGAACCAACGGACACATTACTTAAATTACTTTGAATAATTTTGGCATTCACACCAAGGCCAAGATTTTCTTTCAACTTGGTGGCATAGGCCAGCGAAATGGCGTATTCAAAGGAATCAAAGGTTCCCAGTTCGTTGCCGGTTTCATCGGTCCAGACGTTTTTGCCAAGATTCAAAAAGGTAATGCTGGCGCCAAACATGCCCAGACCATCCACGTAATAACGGCCGGCAGCGTAATCATAAAACAGATCGCTGAAATTAAACTGGGGTAACCAGCGGGAATGCATTAAGGTCAACTGCCGTGGGCGATCCACAGCGGGATCTTCGTACTGGAAAGCCAGACCAGCCGGATTCCAGAAAATGGCTGTGGCATCGTTTACCAGAGCCACGCCTGCCTCACCCAGGCCGCCATTACGGGCACCGGGCGCAATTAACAGGAAAGGTACGGCTGCTTCACCCTGTGCGTAAAGATCCTGCCCAAGCATGGAAACCATTAATACGGCAAGCAGAATAATTGCTAACTTCTTCATATCAAACCTCCAAAATAAAAAACCGGTTTATTTGGACAGCCTACCTTCACTTCCAAATAACCGGCACCTTTTATGCCTATATGCTGATTGTTAAAGGTAGACTGCAACTATTATGTCAACGAGACTCTATCTCATCAATTTCCTTTAACAAACAGCTTATAGGCAAGTTCCTCTTACTTTTAAAACTTTTAGTTTAAGTGTCAAGAATTTAAATGGTTAAAATCAATAAGTCAAGAGCATTTTCCGGAACTGTTAAAATTTTTGCGCCTCATCAATCAACATAATGGGAATATCGTCCTCGATGCGAAAGATTAACCGGCATTTGTGACAAATCAGGGTATTTTCTTCCTTATTGTACTCCAACTCCCCCTTACACTTGGGACAGGCTAATATTTCCAGCAATGCTTCGTCCAGCATTTTCTCACTCCATAATGTTTGAACACGATTGTGATTAAAATTATTTCAAAACTTTAGAAAAAACAATAGTCCTCTGAACTATTTTATTCAGATCGTCCCAATGAAAATCAACTTTAGTTTCTTATTTTTTCAAGAAAAAATTCAGGTGGCCGAATCGGACGTCCTTTTTCGTTCATGAAAGCATGCAGACTAAAGCCTTCGCAAATTAACGTTTGCTGCCGAAATACCTGATAATCAATTCTCAAACGCGCCTTGTTCAATGCACCAAAACGAGCCACAATACGCAACGCATCGTCAAAAAAAGCTGGTTTAAAGTAACGGGCCGAGACTTCTAACACAGGCAGCAACACGCCATCCTTTTCCATTTGAGCATAGGAGAAACCCATCGATCTCAGCAATTCAATGCGCGCCATTTCGAACCAGATAATGTAAGCCGAGTGGTGCGCAAATTTCATTTGATCGGTTTCGGCGTAACGTACCCGAAAATCTACCGAACACTCCATTACTCTTTCCAGGCACCCATTTTGCTAAATTTTTCCAGCCTTTGTTCCAAAAGCTTGGCGGTTGGAATTTTAATTAATTCGGTCAGATGTTTCAAAATCGCTTCTTTTACATATTTTGCCGCCAAATCGGGATCCACATGGGCCCCGCCTTCGGGTTCCTTAATGATTTCGTCAATGATGCCAAATTTAAGCAGATCCGGTGCCGTCACTTTCATGGCTTCGGCAGCTTGTGAAGCATAGGCGGCATCACGCCATAATATTGCTGCACAACCTTCCGGACTGATGACCGAATACCAGCCGTTTTCGGCCATTAATATCCGATCGCCCACACCAATACCCAGGGCACCGCCGGAAGCACCTTCACCAATGATGACGTTAATAATCGGTACAGGTAAGCGCGCCATACGCATCAAATTGTAGGCAATGGCTTCCGCCTGTCCGCGTTCTTCTGCTCCAATACCGGGGAAAGCACCCGGCGTATCGATTAAAGTGATGATCGGTTTGTTAAACTTGGCCGCCAACTCCATCACCCTCATGGCTTTGCGGTAACCTTCCGGATGGGGCATGCCAAAATTACGGTACAAATTTTCCTTGGTGTCTTTGCCTTTTTGCTGCCCTACAACAACAACCGAGTAATCATCAATTTTAGCCAGTCCGGCCACAATAGCCTTGTCATCGGCAAAACGCCGATCGCCGTGGAGTTCTTCAAAATAGTCACACATTCGTTCGATGTAATCCAGAGTGTAAGGTCGTTGCGGATGGCGGGCCAACTGGACGCGTTGCCAGCGGGATAAATTCATGTATATCTCATGACGCAATTCCGCGGCTTTCTTTTCCAGCCTCTGAATATCTTCGTCCAAATCCAGATTACTGGCAGCCGCAT
>CAYNLJ010000316.1:0-3010 GCA_964398005.1 uncultured Caldithrix sp.
TTTTGCAATCTGCGGAACATGGCTTCAGCAACATCCGCAGTTACCTTTGTCCAGATATCGATAATCTGATTGTAACGCTCACCGTCGGTAATGATACCGTTTTCATAAAGCATCTGGATTTCGTCAACTTTTTTCTGGGCCTGTTCAACAAAAACTTCTTTTTCCGGTGCAACAACAATGTCATACAATCCAATAGAAGCACCTGATTTGGTAGCATAGGTAAAGCCCAGAGCTTTCAAATCATCCAGGAACTTGGCGGTTACCTGATTTCCTAATTTACGGTAACACATTCCAATAATGTTTGAGAGCGCTTTTTTGGACAACAGTTCATTAATATAACCGATACCTTCGGGTACAATTTGGTTAAAAATAACACGACCGATGGTTGTGTCAATCAATTCACCATTTACCCTTACCTTCACCGCAGCGTGCAGGCCGACCTTGCCATTATCATAAGCAATTGTAGCCTCTTCCAGAGATGAAAACATCATCCCTTCACCTTTGCTGCCGGGCAGGCGTTTGGTTAAATAGTAACAACCCAAAACTATGTCCTGACTGGGTACGGCAATAGGCACACCACTGGATGGTGACAGAATATTGTGACTGGACAGCATCAATAATTTTGTTTCCACCTGTGCTTCATAAGAAAGCGGAATATGCACAGCCATCTGGTCACCGTCAAAGTCAGCATTAAATGCTGCACAGACCAGCGGATGAATTTGAATAGCTTTACCCTCAATCAAGACCGGTTGAAATGCCTGAATACCCAGCCGGTGCAAGGTAGGTGCACGGTTCAGCATTACCGGATGATCATCAATGATCTCCTCTAAAATATCCCAAACCTCAGGACCTTTGCGTTCAACCAGTTTTTTAGCGCTTTTTACGGTTTTCACGAAACGACGTTCAACCAGCTTGCGAATAATGAACGGTTTAAAAAGTTCGATAGCCATTTCTTTTGGCAAGCCACACTCGTGCAATTTCAACTCCGGACCAACCACAATAACGGAACGGCCGGAATAATCCACACGTTTACCAAGCAGATTTTGGCGGAATCGACCCTGCTTTCCTTTTAACATATCGGAAAGTGATTTTAACGGGCGATCGCCATCTGAACGCATGGCCGTAGTGCGCTTTGAATTATCGAACAATGAATCTACTGCTTCCTGCAGCATCCGTTTTTCATTACGCAAAATGACTTCCGGAGCGCGGATTTCCAGCAACTTTTTCAAACGATTGTTACGGATAATGACACGGCGGTACAAATCATTCAAGTCACTGGTAGCAAATCGTCCACCTTCCAGAGGTACCAATGGTCGCAGTTCGGGCGGAATAACCGGAATTACATCAAGCACCATCCATTCGGGCTTGTTGCGGTATTCCAGATTCTTTTCCCGCATACGGAAGGCTTCAACCACCTTAAGACGTTTCAATGCATCGGTTTTTTTCTGTTCCGAAACATCGGAACGAATTATCTTGCGTAACTCAAGAGCCAGATCTTCGATATTCAGCATTTTAAGTAAATGATGAATGGCTTCACCGCCAATTTTGGCGACGAATTTATTGGGATCGTCATCGGCTAATTCTTCGTTCAATTCGCCATGTTCATCGAGCTGGTCGAAGTACTCTTCTTCTGTAATCAGTTGTTTAAATTTTAAATTACTTTTACCAGGATTAATAACAATGTAATTTTCGTAGTAGATGACCTTTTCCAGGTCTTTCGGCGACATATCCAGTAAATAGCCAATTTTAGAAGGCAATGATTTATAAAACCAGATATGGACAACGGGAACCGCCAGGGAGATATGCCCCATGCGTTCACGACGAACCTTTTTCTGCGTAACTTCCACACCACATCGGTCACAGATAATACCCTTGTAACGGATGCGTTTGTATTTTCCGCAATGGCATTCCCAGTCCTTTACTGGACCAAAAATCTTTTCGCAAAAAAGTCCATCTTTTTCCGGTTTAAACGACCGATAATTGATCGTTTCCGGCTTAGTTACTTCACCATACGACTGCTCTAAGATGTCATTTGGTGAAGCCAAACTAATTATGATCTTATTGAACTTATTTGGACCTCTACGAATGTTCAAATTTAACACTCCTATTCTAAATTACTCTTTGGCCTAAGCCTTTTTGCAATAAACCTTCTGGTTTAAAAGCAAACAAAAGCCCCTCACAACTTTTGTGTGAGAGGCAAAATCTTAATCAGATTTTATTTATTCCAGTCGAACCTTCAAGGCTAAACCCTGCAACTCACGGACAAGGACATTAAAGGATTCCGGAATACCCGGATCGGGTAAATTTTCTCCTTTAACAATGGCCTCGTAGGTTTTGGAACGTCCGGTAACGTCATCACTCTTAACCGTTAAAATTTCCTGTAGAGTGTAAGCCGCACCGTAAGCTTCCAATGCCCAGACCTCCATCTCACCAAAACGCTGACCACCAAATTGTGCTTTACCACCAAGTGGTTGCTGGGTAATCAGAGAGTAAGGTCCGATGGAACGGGCATGGATCTTGTCGTCCACAAGGTGACTTAACTTCAACATGTAGATTTGACCAACGGTTACCGGCTGATCAAATTTCTCACCCGTCCGGCCATCAATCAGTTCAACCTTGCCCGATTTAGGCAGACCAGCTTTTTCAATCTCTTCTAAAATCTCATCATAGGTGGCACCATCAAAGACCGGCGTCGCATACTTTTTACCTAATTTGTAGCCAGCCCACCCCAGGGTTGTTTCAAAAATCTGTCCCAGGTTCATTCGAGATGGCACACCCAGCGGATTTAATACGATATCAACCGGCGTTCCGTCTTCCAGAAAGGGCATGTCTTCCATGGGCACAATTTTTGATATCACACCTTTGTTTCCATGGCGACCAGCCATTTTATCACCAACGGAAAGTTTACGTTTTTCTGCCACATAAACCTTAGCCAGCTGTGTAATACCCGGAGGCAATTCATCACCAACTACCAGTTTATGCTTTTCACGTTTGACATCATTTTCGATAT
>CAYNLJ010000317.1:0-2998 GCA_964398005.1 uncultured Caldithrix sp.
GCCAGGCGATCGGTAGCCCTTAATTTTCGCTCCATCTCCAAAAGCATTTCACTCTGACGTTTTTGTTGCTCATTCAACTCTTCAAGCTTTTCGGCCAATTGCCGGTATTTTTCCGTCTTTTCTCTTTCCCCCTGTGCTTTAAGTCCTGTCAAATAACCAATTACATTAAATAGAATGATTTGTAAAAAACGTAATAGATTCGTTTCGACAAGACCACCCCATTGTAACATGACATGTGGTAAATAAAAAACAGTGACCGCCAATGCCGCACCAATGCCACCTTTCACGCCAAACTGAAAGGCAGCCAATAGAATTGGAATAAAGTACAATTCCATAAAAATTAAATGAAATTGCCAGATGGAGGTTGGCGTATTGTAGTGTAAAAAAGTAATGATTAAAATTAAACCACCAATAATTATCAGCCAATAATTCCGCTTCATTTATTACCTTTTTTACTTATCGTTTTAAAAATTAATACTGTTTTTTCTTAAATTAACAGCTTACTTTGAAAAAATCATGGAATTTTCTTTTTCTTTTTTCGTTCTTTTTTTGGCAACGGTTCGATCTTAAAGACGCCTTTCACCTTTTGCCCTTTGTGTTCCAAAACAACCGTGTAATCTCCGGCCGGTAAATAACATTTGCCATTGTCCCGTTTTTTTAATTTTTTAGCCCGTTCTTTATCTTTTAAGATTTTGTTCAGATATTTGTGCAAAACCACCGAATCCACAGAGAAATCATAGAATTCAAAGTTTAATCCTTCATCGCTCTTAACCTGCCAATCGGTTAGCTTAAAATCTTTTTTACCTGCAATTGTAATTTTTGTAAGTCCTGGCTTTTTGCAATAAAATGCGATTCGTAAGGAATCACCTTTATTAAATTTCCAGGCGTAGTTTCGATTGCCTGCATAAGGTTGTTCTTTATGATTTTTTAACTTAAAAAGATGTAATTCTTCTGCCAGCAGATCCGGAGTTAGTTTTTCAACTTCTTCCATTTCAGCGATGTAAATTGAGCGCCCATGCGTGCCAAGTACCAAATCATGTTCACGGGGATGTACAACCAGATCATGTACCGGTGCATCGCTTAAGCCCCGGGCAAAGGCCATAAAATGTTTGCCATCATCTAACGAAACATAAACCCCATGATCGGTTCCAACGTAAAGAATGTGTTCATTAACCGGATCTTCCTTCACCACATTAATCGGTTCTGCCGGCAAGTTTATTCCAATCCGCTGCCAGTGCTGACCATAATCTTCTGATCGATAAAGCAGGGCTTCAAAATTATCCCAGCGATAACCATTAAGCGCTACAAAACAACGCCCTTCTTCGTGCTGTGAGGCCTGCACCCGACTGATCCAGAAATCCTGAGGTAAACTGTCCGAAATGCGTTCCCAGTGTTCTCCGCCATCTTTTGTAACATGAACCAGGCCATCATCACTGCCTGCGTAAATAAGCCCAAATTTTAACGGAGATTCATGAATGGACGTCAATGTGCCATAAGGAACGTCGCCTTTCTTTCCACCTTTTGTCAAGTCGCCCGAAATAGCTGTCCAATGTTCGCCGCGGTCCATGGAACGAAAGACCTTTTGCGCTCCAATGTAAAGGATGTCCTGATTATGTTTGGAAAGATGAATCGGTGTTTGCCAGTTAAAACGTAAAGGCCGTTCTCCCAGCTGATGTTTTGGTGTAATGCGCTTCGACTCATTTTTTTCAAGGTCAATTCTGAAATAGTTACCGAATTGAAAACCGGTGTAAACGATTTGATTCGTCCGCGTGTCAACAGCCACCTGCATGCCGTCACCACCCATAATCGATTTAAATGCGTAGTGACCGCTTTGTTGCCAGGATCGCGACTCCTGATGAGTAGAGGGCCCCATCCACACCCCATTGTCCTGTAAACCGCCAAAAACATGATAGGGTTTGGCCATGTCCACAGCCACCGTGTAAAATTGGCCTACCGGAGGATGGTTCGCCTTTAACCAACTGCGTCCGTTGTCATAACTGATGTTTATTCCACCATCATTACCCAGGATTAAATGTTTTGGATTATTCGGATCAATCCACAAAGCATGGTGATCGACATGAACATTTTCATGATTTATGGAATGAAAAGTTTGACCGCCATCTGTCGAGAGCAATACAGGCACGCCCAACAGGTAAATTTTATTAAAATCATCCGGAGCAACACGTATGTTGCCAAAATAATAACCAAAAGAATAAAAGACCTTGTCTAAAAAACCCTGATGCGTTCGTTTCCAGGTTTTACCCCCGTCCTCTGAGCGATAAACTTCAGCGCCGGTAACCGGGGTTTCAAACAATTCGGCGTTGGCATCTTCAAGATATTCTACCAGCGTAACCGGTTTTATTTTTCCCTGTTTAACCAGTTGAAAAAGCGTGTCGGCATTAAATTCCATTGGAAAATTGTAATGATCCAAAAACGCATTTAAATCTTCCGGTTTTAATTTTAAAAACTCTTTTACCGATATTTTACGAAGCAGGTCTTTGGTTACAACCAGTTCTTCTTTTTCTTTTTTGCGATGCTTTTGATTGTCAACTACCGCGTAAAGGATTTGTGGATTTTGGGGCGAAATCGTTAAGCCAATTCGACCTACAAAATCACCATGGGGAAAACCGCTCTGTTCGGTAGAAATTAATTGCCAGGTTTGGCCGCCATCCGTACTTTTGTAAATCCCGGATCCGGTTCCGCCTTCCCAAAAGTTCCAGGCCCGGCGCGTTCTTTCCCAGGTGGCAGCATAAAGAATATCCGGATTACCCGGATCAATGATCAAATCAACTCCACCGGCATTTGGGTTCACGTACAAAACCTTTTGCCAGGTGTTTCCACCATCCGTTGTTTTGTAAACACCACGTTCTTCATTTTCAGAATAAAGATGCCCCAAAGCAGCCACCCAAACCACATTTGGATTATCCGGATGAATTACAATCCGACCGATATGGTGCGTTTCGCCAAGTCCTTTGTATTGCCAGCTTTGACCGCCATC
>CAYNLJ010000318.1:0-2979 GCA_964398005.1 uncultured Caldithrix sp.
AAACGGGTATGGCCTTCAATGTTCTAAAGAAAGGAGATCTTTATGGCAGAAAAAAACGGAGGCTGCGCTCGACCAACCGGAGCTCGTGTTGGTGAAGCGCACTCCTCTAAAGAAAACAATCAACCACAAGCAATGATTGAGGAGGAAATATTTATGACAGCAAAAGTGGGTAACAAGGCACCCGATTTTACGGCTCCTGCCTACCACAAAGGAGAATTTACAGAAATTAAACTATCGGACTATTTGGGTAAATGGGTGCTTTTGTGCTTTTATCCTGGTGATTTCACCTTTGTCTGAGCTACCGAAGTAGCAGCGGTCGCTGCTAACTATGATACCCTCCAGAAATTGGGAGTTGAAGTAATTTCCGTCAGTGTGGATAGTCAGTTCGTGCACAAAATGTGGAACGATCATGAACTTTCCAAAATGGTAAACAAAGATATACCCTTCCCCATGGTAGCTGATGGTGCCGGTAATGTAGGCAAAGTTTACGGAGTTTATGATGAAGATGCAGGCGTAGAACTGCGCGGACGATTTATCATTGATCCGGATGGTGTGATTCAGGCGATGGAAGTTCTGACACCTCCGGTAGGTCGCAACATCGAAGAAACCATTCGACAGGTACAGGCCTTCCAGCATGTTCGTGCGACAAAAGGCGCCGAAGCCTGTCCTGCCGGGTGGAAGCCAGGAAAGAAAACATTAAAACCGGGTCCGGCTTTGGTCGGCAACGTTTGGCAAGAGTGGACGCCCAAAAACGATCTTTAAAATACAATGGGCCATACCCGTTTTTTTAGTTATTAGTTAAGGGTGTAATAGTGAGTTGGTTGAATAGGTGAATGTTTGAATGGTTTATAAAGTAAGGTGATTGCGTAGATCATCTCATTTGTATACTGATACCATAAACCCCATAGACTCAGTTTTTAAGCCACTTTCATCGTAAACCGGGTTTTAGTTTAAGGTCTGGTATTAAATAGTTAATTGTTGAAAGCATGCCCCAAAATCGGAAGATCCACTGCCTTAAAAATTGTAAAGTCATTTTACATAAAAATTACAATATTCAACAATTCCCCTGTCATTCAAAGTTCTTCAGTAGATAAGATCCATTTTCTTTCCATTTGCTATCTTTCATGGGAATATTTAAACTAAATCAAAAATTTAAGCGGGAATCTGCCATTGAACGAGAATGTGAATCGGAGCCATTTCATTCAAAGATTGACTGCCCTTTGGGCTTTAAACGAAGCAGGTTTAGGCGGCCTGATGCATGCTCTGCGTATTCCTTTTACCGGAGTATTCATCGGAGGCACAGCAGTCATCCTGATTTCACTGATTGCTTATTTTTCCCGCCCCGAATTTAAAACAATTTTAAAATCCACACTCATTGTACTGATCATTAAAGCAGT
The DNA here is from genome assembly GCA_964398005.1 of uncultured Caldithrix sp. GTDB lineage: Bacteria > Calditrichota > Calditrichia > Calditrichales > Calditrichaceae > Caldithrix. Next base: position 1,398 of record CAYNLJ010000318.1, read on the forward strand.
GGCTAGTCCGCACTCCCCTATTAATGCCTACTTTGCGGTAATTTTTCAGGGAGTGGCCGGCTTTCTGCTTTTTCAGGTGATTAGAAATTTGAAGATTTCTGCTTTTTTACTGGCCCTGCTGGCTTTGATGGAAGGCGCGGTACAGAAAATACTGGTTCTAACTATTATTTACGGTCAATCATTATGGCAGGCAATTGATACCTTTTTTAATTTTGTCTTAACGAAATTTGGAGCGCAAACATCTTCTTTTTCGGTATCGTACTTAATCATAGGGCTTTATTTTGCCATTCATCTTGTCGGGGGAATATTAATCGGCTGGCTGGGCATTAAATTTCTGAAATTAATGGATCATCTACCACAGCGTTTAAACCATTTACCTGAATTACACTGGCAAGAACAAAATCTTCAAACCAGCAAACCGAAATCAAGACACAAAAAATATTTAAAACTGTTGGTTCTCCTGCTTTTTATCATCCTTTCTTTAACGCTTTTTTCATCGGATGATGGCTTTGTCCAGGGCTTAATTGTTTTTTTCAGAGTCTTTGCACTGGTACTGCTGTGGTATCTCTTTTTAGGGCCTTTCCTGCTGAAACGATTACACCGGTTTTTAAGCCGGAAGAGTCAAAGCTATGCGCAGGAAGTCGAATCCGTTCACGATTTATTACCCGTGCTAAAGGTGATTGTTTTCACCCTCTGGAGCGACTCGGCAAAATTTAATTTTCTGAAGCGCTGGCGTTATTTCTTAAGTAATCTGATTCTTTTCAGTCTGTTTTTAGAACCTGAACAGCTTGAAAAAAAGATGAACCCTTCAACAGCTGAGAGTGACTAATGGCAATCTATCTGTTTAGTGGTCCGATCCGTTCGGGAAAAACCACAAAATTATTAGAATGGTGCAAAACCCGCGATGATGTGGGAGGAATCCTGACACCTGATCAGAATGGGTTGCGTGTTTTAATAGACATCAGCCGCAATCAGCTTTTTAAATTTCAGGTAGATGAGAAAAATGCAAAAGTCATTCAAATTGGTCGATTCTATTTTTCTGCAGAAACGTTTGAGACAGGGCGAACTATCATTGCCCGCGAAAGGAGTTCTTCCAAAAACTGGCTGGTGATTGATGAAGTGGGTCCCCTGGAATTACAGGGTCAGGGTTTCGAACCGGAAATTTCAAAAACCATTGCCTTTTTTAAAAAACAAAAGCCAGCCAAAAATTTACTTTTAATCGTGCGTCAAAACTTGTTGGACGAGGTCATTCAACATTTCAAAATTGACACCTTTCAATTTTTTGATTTTTCCAAATTCTAACTCCGACAAATTTTTAACCTCAGAATTTTCCTCTAGTAAAAACTGAAGTACAAATTCGCTAAAAAAATAAAATTACTACTTAATTAAATAGCCACCGAAGGACACCGAACTCCTGAGAAATTTTGAGTGTTGAATGTTGAATTTTGAATGAAAGCCAGAGGCTTGAAATGATTATAGCACAATCATGTCCAAAAGGTTTGAAAATCCAGAGGATTGAAAGATTAAAAAAACTAAATAAAAATATCATCTCTTTGAGGTTTATTTATTTTATTGTGAGTTT
>CAYNLJ010000319.1:0-2961 GCA_964398005.1 uncultured Caldithrix sp.
CTTTTATTCTTTAAACTATTTTTACCACCACCAACGCCTGATCATCTTTTTGTTCCCCCTGTCCGGTGAAATTTTGTAATGCCTGTAAAATTTGTTGCACCATTTTTTCCGGACTTTCGCCAGCCACCTCCTGAAACAAATTCGCCATTCGCCGGAGACCAAACATTTCTCCCTGGCGGTTCATGGTTTCGCTGATACCATCCGTGTACGAGACAATAAAATCTCCCGATTGAAGAGGAAAACTCTGTAGCTCGTACTTAAAATCAGGCAAAACATTTAATGCACAGCTTCGCACTTCCACCGGTTGACAACGACCTATTTTATCATTGTAAAACAATAACGGATTGTGACCGGCATTTCCGTACATCAGCTGTTTTTTTCCCAAATCAAAAAAGACGAGTTGCAGGGTAATAAAGATTTCCGGTGGAATAATTTGGTTAATGATTTGATTTATTTTTTGCATCATTTGCGAAGAGATGACCTCTCCTGTCACAATGGAACGAATGACCCCCTTTAACAAAGTCATAATCAGTGCTGCAGAAGGTCCATGCCCTGAGACATCCGCCATAATTAGGAGTAACTGATTCTCTGAAATTTGCACAAAGTCGTAGTAATCACCACCAACGTGGCGGGCTGGTGCAAAGTAGCTGGCAATTTCCAGACCGTTGATCTGAGGCTTTTGTTTTGGCAACATATCCATCTGAATCTGGCGGGCCAGTTCCAGTTCACGTTCCAAATAATCTTTTTCAAGTGCCTGTTGTTGCAATTGAGCATTGTGAATCAATTGACCGGATTGGGCAGCGATAATGGACAACAGACGCAAATCGCCTTCCGTAAAACTTTGCCGGTCTTTTTTGTTAATGACCATTAATATTCCCAGTAAGCGTGCCTGCAACCAGATGGGTACACACAAGACGGAATGGATACCCTGCTTTGCCTGTGCAGTTAATCTAAAACGTCCATCCTGTTCCAGATCATCTATTTTAAGCGCACGTTTGTTTTTTAAAACCCAGCCGGTTATGGCGGCATCAAGCTGGTAAGCCCTTTGTGGGCGCACTTCCTCATTCCGCTGACGAATCAGTGTCTGCAAGGGGCGCTCTTCGGTTGGTGTTAAGAGCTTAATGGCACCCTGTTCGGCTTTTACCGCCTTGACAGCCTCACGAACAATGGTATTCAACACGGCATCGGGATTAATTGAAGCACCCACGGCCAGAGCCAGTTTGTTCAGCACCGAAAGCTCTTCAACAGCAGATTTTAAGCGTTCGATCTCTCTTTCCAAAAATTGAATTTTTTTCATATCCTTAAAAACCGAATTTAACTGGCATTTTCAGCCTCCCACCGGGCAAAAAGGTAAACGTTCTTCCATGGCTGAATTGTTTGTAGTTGCTCCTGGCAAAAGATTTTCCACTCTCTCTTCCCCCCTGCTGATTGACAGTGAGAGCAGCCGGACAGTCCGGAAATCTCAAAACCTATTAAAGAGCAGTTCTCAGGCAAATGGTGTGGTTCGAAAGAGTTCATCCGCTTTTAAGAAATAGGCCAGATCGATGTACAGGACAATTAAATTCATTTACCATTTACAATCTTAAAGAGTTTAAAAAAGTCCCATTATCCATCCAACGGCGATCCGGATTCAATGATAAATCTGGTCAGAGTGGGCATTAATTTAATGAGCAGCTTCAGAATGGTGAAAACTGGCTACTGCCCGCTCGGCGGTTTCGTAAGTGTCGAAGACCGTGATTAATTGCGTTAACATGAAAAGGCTGTTTACCTTTTGCGTAGCCCCGGCAATCTTTAAACTGCCATTGGCATTTTTTAAAGACGTAAAGCAGGACATCAGCATGCCCAAACCCTGACTGTTCACCCATTTTACTTTAGAGAGATCAATTACGACCTTATTCACGTCGTCAGCGATCAGACTTTTGACCTTGGCGTGGACATCCCATGTTTCAGGACCTCCCATCAGCTTTCCACTAATGGAAAGCACCGCTACGTCATCAACAATTTTTTCTTTAACGGACATTTTTACCCCTCCTGTGTTGGTTGTTCAAACTTGACGTTTATTGAAAAGACGTCATTATGATTAATTAATGGTCTAATTTTTTTAAAACAACTACCGTCATGTCATCCGATTGTGGAAAACCTGCGGCATGAATGTTGACCTGCTTAATCAGGCCTTCAATAATTTCATGCGTTGACTTTTCATTATTTTGATTTAAAAATTCAACAATCCGATTTACACCAAACTCTTCTTCCTCTTTATTCATGGCCTCACTAATGCCATCCGTGTAAATCATTAAACAATCGCCAGCCTTAAATTCAAAGCAATTTTCAACATAGGTAGCTTCTTCCAGAAACCCAAGAGGTAATCCAGCTGTTTGCAGTTCCTCTAATTCGCCATTGGCAGAAATCACAATCGGCCGGTCGTGTCCGGCATTGGAGTAACAAAATTGATTGGTCTGAAAATCAAGAAAGCCAAAAAACAACGTGGCAAACTTGTTGGAGGCCGTGTTTCGAAAAAGAATTTTATTTGAACGTTCCAGGATTTCTGCTACTGAACCCGGGGTTAACGTCTGGCTACGAATGGTTGCCTGAAGATTTGACATTAACAAAGCAGCCGGTAATCCTTTACCAGATACATCAGCCAGACAAACAGCCAGTCTGTGCTTGTCAACGGGAATAAAATCAAAATAATCGCCCCCCACACTTTGAGCCGGCACACTGATACCGGCAATATCATAACCGGGGACTTCAGGCATCTGTTTGGGTAACAGGTCGGTTTGAATCTGACGGGCCAGATTCAACTCTTCTTTCATGCGCAGCAGGGCTTTTTCTTCTTCATAGAGACGGGCATTCTCAATGATCTGTGCCGATTGTGCGGCAATGATGCCCAGTAATCGCAAATCCTCCGGTGTAAATTTCGGACCCTGAATTTTATTGAAGGCGGTTAAGATGCCTACCAAT
>CAYNLJ010000320.1:0-2961 GCA_964398005.1 uncultured Caldithrix sp.
AAAACAACTGTTGGGCCGGGTCACTACCGCCTAACAGACCCACGTAAGCCGCCAGTACTCCGCCCGCAATAGTGGCCATGCCGCCAATCATCAAGGTCAGCAATTCCGATTTGGTCATCGGGTCCACGTAAGGCCTTACAACCAGTGGGGCTTCGGTTTGTCCGATGAAGACGTTGGCCGCTACGGAAATGGATTCGGCGCCGCTGACCTGTAAGGTTTTGGCCATTACCCAGGCCATACCCTGAACGATTTTCTGCATGATGCCCAGGTAGTAAAGCACGGACATTAAGGATGAAAAGAAGATAATGGTCGGTAATACCTGAAAGGCAAAAATCACTCCCACACCTTTTAATTTTAATTCTGCAGGGAAGGCCTGTTCAAAGGTTGCCTGGTCGGCTAAGGCACCAAACACAAAACGGGAACCTTCGTTGGTAAAGGAGATAATTTTGACAAAAAACTGGCCAATCCAGTTAAAAACAGTGGCTCCCCAGGGAGTAAGCAAAACGAACATGGCAAACAAAATTTGCAACAAAATACCAAAAATAACCTGTTTCCAGCGAATGTGCCGGCGGTCGCCCGAAAACAGGAAAGCAATGCCGATTAAAGCGGCTAAGCCGAAAAAACCAAATAAAATGTCCAGGATGTGCCCTAACATAGTCTTTATTTCTCCTCTTCTTCTTCTTCCGGTGCATGAAAGCAATTACGACAGCGAGCTTCGTAAATATCCGAAGCCCCGACGACAACTTTATCTTTTTGTTTAGTTTTGCGATAGGTATGGTTGGCAGGATTGCCGCAAACGACACAGATGGCGTGTGTTTTGGTGATGTATTCGGCCACGGCTAACAGTTGTGGAATCGGTTCAAACGGTTTGCCCCGGTAATCCTGATCCAGGCCGGCTACAATGACCCGTTTACCCATGTTGGCTAATTTCTGGCAAATGTCAACAAGCGAATCGTCAAAAAATTGTGCTTCGTCAATGCCAACTACTTGGGCTTCCAGGGCTTTTTCAAGAATTTCCTGCGGTGTTTCTACCACGATGGATTTTATTTTTTGCCGGTCGTGAGAAACAATTTCAGTGGTGCTGTAACGGGTGTCTATTTTGGGTTTAAAAATAGCCACCTTTTGGCGGGCAATCATTGCCCGGCGTAAACGACGAATTAATTCTTCGGTTTTACCGCTAAACATGCTTCCGCAAATCACTTCAATCCAGCCGGTGTGTCGGTGAACCACATGCATCATATTAAAATCAGGCCTCCAGATTTAGTTTTTCCTGTTGTAACAGTAGTGAACGAATTTTGGTGGTTAAAATATCGATGGCAACTAAATTTTTGCCGCCGCGAGGAATGATGATATCGGCGTACCGTTTGGAAGGCTCAATGAACTGGAAGTACATGGGACGTACGGTGTTTTGATATTGAGTAATGACCGACTCCACGCTGCGACCACGTTCTTCGATATCCCGTTTTAAGCGACGAATAAAACAGATGTCCAGCGCGGTATCAATGAAAACCCGAATGTCCATCAGTTCACGTAGCTTGGGTTCATTTAAAACGAGAATACCTTCTAAAATGATGATGGTGTGAGGGCCAACGGTCCTTGTCTCCTTCAAGCGGCTATGGGTTTTGTAATCATAAATGGGATGAGCGACTGTTTTGCCTTCTAACAAGAGCTTTAAATGTTCGGCTAACAAATCATGATCAAAGGCATCCGGGTGGTCAAAATTGCGACCGGAGCGTTCATCGAGAGGAATGTCGGATAGATCTTTGTAATACGAGTCTTCCTGAATTAAGACGACTTTGTCGGAGCCCAGACGTTCAATAATGGTATTAGCGACTAATGTTTTACCTGAACCGGAGGCCCCGGCAATCCCAATCAAAATACCCTTTTTCATTTTTCTCCAAGATTTGAATCATCAAACGCGTGTGGTAAAAGTTCTTTTAATTTGAATTTTTGAAAGTCATGGCCATTGGTTAAAATGACATCAATATCAGGTGCATAGTCAAACAATAGTTGACGACAGGCACCACAGGGGGGTGTAAAGATGCCATCGCGGGCGGCAATGGCAATGGCTTCAAATTGTTCAATGCCTTCTGAAAGCGCTTTGGTTAAGGCCACCCGTTCCGCGCAGATTGTTAAGCCATAGGAACTGCTTTCGACATTGGAACCGGTAATGATGCGCCCATCTTTGGTAAGTAGTGCCGCACCGACCTGAAACTTAGAATAGCGGGCATGGGCAAATTTACGTGCCTGCCGCGCAGCTTCAATCAATTTTTGTTCGTCATATTTTGTTTTTTCCATAATGGGCTAATTTAAAAAGAAACTTTGTAAAATAAAAACAAATATGTGATAAAAGTTGAGTATTCTGATTTTCAATTATTTTACAAAAGCAGGACAGATCAACGGTCATCAATTAATAAATTACCACAGAGTACAAAAAGTCCACTTGAATTTTGATTTTTGAAAGTTGATTTGTTTCCTTTTAATAAATATGGAATTTTTTGTACCTTTAAAATCGTTTTGCTGGAAAAAACAAACACGAGGTCTAAATGAAAATCATTTCCTGGAACGTGAACGGCTTAAGAGCGGTAACGCGAAATGGATTTATCGATACTGTAAACCAATTGCAACCGGATATTTTGTGTTTACAGGAAACCAAACTGCAGCAGGAACAAATCCCGGAAGAGGTGCAGCAGTTGCAGGGCTTTCATCAGCACTGGCATTTTGCCGAACGCAAAGGCTACAGCGGTGTGGCTACTTTTTCCAAAATCAAACCGCAAAAAGTAGTGCAGGGAATGGGCATCGAAAAATTTGACCGGGAAGGTCGCGTTTTGACGACCCATTACGACGACTTTATTTTGTTTAATATTTACTTTCCCAACGGGCAACGGGACCACGGCCGGGTGGAATACAAACTGGAATTTTACGCAGAACTGCTGAAAATAATCAACCGGTTGCGCGATG
>CAYNLJ010000321.1:0-2959 GCA_964398005.1 uncultured Caldithrix sp.
TGTTTTTTTACTCTTTCCAATAGTCTTAAAAACTGTTTTACATCTTTTAAACCGAATTGTGCCTTGCTTTCGCCAATCACGACAATTTCATCGCCGTTTTTTCTACCTTCTCCGTAAATATTAATTTCATCAAATTTACCGGAAGGATAGACAATATTTCTGCGAATTAGACGCGGTACCTTAACATTAAATTCTTCTTCCAACAACTTCTTTAAAGGTGCAAAGGAGCGATCTTCAAGTGAGTAACCGATGGTATTGCTAATCCCACCTAATTGATCTTCCACATTATCGACACGTTTGTTTAGTTTTCCAATTTGGATTTCCACTTTTTCTACAGTTTCAGCCAATTTTTCCAGGCGTTGTTCTGTTCGTTTCTGTGCTTCGGCAAGTTCATTAACGCGCTGTTCCGTCCGTTTTTGCGCCTCAGCCAGTTCATTGATACGCTGTTCTGTTCGCTTTTGAGCCTCGGCCAGCTCGTTGAGGCGCTGTTCTGTCCTCTTTTGAGCCTCGGCCAATTCGTTGACGCGCTGCTCTGTTCGCTTTTGAGCCTCGGCTAATTCATTAACACGCTGATCCGTTTGTTTCTGGGCATTAACTAATTCGGCAACTACGTCTTTTAATTCATTAAATTCCTTTTTTGTAACCGTATCAGATAAATCCTGATAAATCTGCCCTAATACCGCTGTTAACTTTGAGGCAGCCTGTTCACCAAATTGTTCTTTTAATTCATCATAAATTTTAAATGTATCAAGCATCCGTCAGTTTCTCCCTCACGCTCAGATCAAAATATAAGCAAAATTAAACGCAAATGAAAACACAATGCTTTTCACATTTTTAATACATGATTAATGAACTTTTAGTTCACTTTTTTAAAATAATCAATGAAAAAGTTAAAAATTATTCAAACTGGCAAAAGAAGTTGACCATCTAATTATGCTTCCAACTCCTTCCAAAATTCTGCAATCGGTATTGCTTTTTTCTCTACCTTTGCACGTTCAACGGCCAGCGTTACCAGATGCACTTCAAACAATTCTTCAGCAGGAATAAGCGGTTGGCTTGCTTTTTCAATGCTTTCCAGAAACATCTTTAGTTCATTAAAATGGCCTTTGTCCTGCTTCAAACCGGTTAACTTCAACGGAGAACCGAAGCTTTGCAAAGATTTGAAGTTGTCAATCACAAAAACACGTTGTGAACTGAACACCTCAACTCGTTCCTTGGGAAAGCGCGGATGTCCGTTGGCCAGATAGTGAATGGCCGCCTGGGAGCCATCTTCAAAACTGAGCAGAATCATTGTTTTATCTTCATCGGTTTCAGAATGACCAGTTGTTGAAAGCACTGCCACAGTTTCAATAGGCGCTCCCACCAGAAAACGGGCCAGGTCCACAAAGTGACAGCCTTCTCCAATAATGCGTCCTCCGCCCATCAAAGGATCGTGCACCCAATGATCTTTTGGAATGTGTCCGGCATTAACCGTAATAATTACCGAAATCGGATCGCCCCGCTCACTGAGTTCCTTCTTCAATTTTTGACTGAAAGGCGAAAACCGACGGTTAAAGCCCACCATCAGGTGCTGCTGCGGATGTTTTTTTACGGCTGCGTAAACCTCTTTCAACTGATCAAAAGTAACCGCTAACGGTTTTTCCACAAATACGTGTTTTTTCGCTTCCAGCGCCTGCACAACCAGCGAAGCATGTGAATCATGGCGCGTGGCAATGAAGACCGTATTAATATCATCGGATTGCAACACCAAATTACGATCAGAAACAGCCTGAGGAATGCCGAATTTTTTAGCCGCCACACTGGCGCTCAATCCATCAGAAGAAGCCAACATTTGAATGGGCGCGTTCAATTTTTTTAAATTAGGCAGCAACATGGCCTTGGCAAAATTGCCCACGCCGATAAAACCAATCTGTAACTGATCAACCTTTTGCTTTGTAACGTCTACTGGTAATTCAATCTTATATTTCTTCTCAGGTTGTCCGGCATATTCCAAAATAATGCCGATGGGATTTTCCTTTTCAATGGTCTGGTAAGCTTCAACCGCTTTTTCAAAGGGGAAACGGTGTGTGATCAACTTGTCCATAGAAATTTTCTTCTGCTCCAGCAAAAAGAGGAACGCTTCCATATTGCGTTTTGCTGTCCAGCGCACGTAAGGCAACGGGTAGTCATGGCCGCCTTCGTATTGCGGATCGTAGCGGCCAGGGCCGTAAGCGCTGCTCACCTGAAAAGAGAGTTCTTTTTCGTAGAATAAATTACGCGGCACAGTAATGGGAATCACACCGATCAGTACAATGCGTCCACGTTTGCGGGACATCAGGGCGCACTGGCTGAGCACTTCTTCTGAAGCGGTTGAAGCGGTGATGATGACAGCATCTGCCCCAATACCATTGGTTTTACCTAACACAAATTCCACATTCTCTTCAGTGGTTTTGGAAACCGCCGCTTCTACGCCAAACGTTTTGGCAAAATCAACCTTTTCCGGAACAACATCAAAAGCCAGCACCCGGCAGCCATTGGCCTGTAATATTTGAGCAGTGAGCTGTCCTAACAAGCCCAATCCAACCACGACCACTGTTTCCCCGATGGTAGGATTGGTTAAGCGCACACCTTCCAGACAAATAGAGCCAACTACGGAAAAGGCAGCTTCTTCATCACCAACGGAATCCGGAATGGCAGAAGCCAATGTCCAGGGCACGCGCACCATTTCGGCATGAGGCCCGTTGGAGACTACACGTTGCCCAATTTTAAACTGATCGACCATGTTCCCTTTTTCAACCACAATGCCCACATTGGAATAACCTAAATGGGTGGGCTCGTTTAACTTATTCCACACTGCCTGCGCTGTGCTGATCAAACCTTCGGTTTTAATTTTGTCCAGCACCTGCTTCACCCGATCGGGTTGTTGTTTGGCTTTGGCCAGGTAAGAAGCCTTACCAAAATCAAGCATCATCTTTTCCGT
>CAYNLJ010000322.1:0-2955 GCA_964398005.1 uncultured Caldithrix sp.
CCTGCCGGGCCAGTTCGACAGCTTTTTCCAAATCCTCCGGTGGCACATGATCCAGGAAGAGACCGGAAATGAGTTTTTTGCTTTGCCCGATGGCCTGCACACCCTGCCCGGTGGCCTCTGAAATCCAGTCCAGCGATTGATTGTAAAATTCGTGGTAAATCATGGGAAAGACATAATCCAGCGGCCAGACAGACCAATTCTGACGGACAAATTTACGAGCCAGTTGCGGCGTGGCAAAGACCGCTGCTGAAATAATTTTACCCTGACTTTTAACATGCTGACTTAACATTTCCACTACTTGCGTTATCTGGTTTTCGCGGAATTTTCGCCAGAGGATCTGTTCTTCATTGGTTTTTAACTGCAGGGGATTCAGGCCATGGGCCTCCTTAAAGGCTTTTTGACAATCGGGACAATAACAGTAGTCGAACTGCGGCTGTTCGTCGGTTTGCTTTAGATTGTATTTTGGTTGAATGCCGGGAGGTAAAATGACATCCGGGAAACGAATGTAATCCAGATGAATACCCGCCAGTCCATCATATTGCAGCAGCGCATCAACGACTTTTAACAGGTAATGGTGCACGTCGCTTTTACCTGGACACAACCAGTTGTAGTAACCCACATAGGGCGGATGATCCACCGTCGATTGGCCCAATTTGTTAACCACATACCATTCAGGGTGTTTTTGTTTAAGCTGCCAGGAGGGGTTAATCAGGGTCCACATCCAGGCATGAACGTTGAGTTCTAATTGTCTGGCAATGGGTAGGATGGTTTCCAAGACATCGCAGGGTTGTTCGGCAAAAAGCTGATTCTTAAAAAGCGCATGGCGGCCGGTGTAAATCTGAACCAACACATTATTCAATCCGGCATTTTTCAAGTTTTCCAGATGATGCTGCCATTCTTCTGTTGAATAGCTGCAGCCCGGATGCAGCCAAATCCAGAATTCAAAATCATTCTTTTTAGCAAAAGCTTCCAGTTTGAAAAAAGGGCTGGCCCAAAGACCAGCCATGGATATTAAGAAGGAGCGTCTTTTCATGAATTTCCCTGCGATTTCACTCTTTAGGCCAGATGATCTCTCCCTGCTTGTTCACATAGCCTACCTGCCCGTTGATGCGCACATTGGCCAGACCATTTTTAAAAGGTCGGCAGGCTTCGAAAGATTTGGCAATGGCCCGCTTGCCGGTTTTGTCAATAAAAAACCATTCTTTGCCCATATTGACCGGGGCCAGGCCTTCGGAAAAGGACAAAGCATAATCATATTGCGCGGGAATGACAAACTTGCCGGTTTTGTTAATGAAACCCCAATTCTTACCCAATCGTACCGCTGCCAGACCTTCTGAAAAATTTGAGGCATTGTCAAATTGAGGTTTGATGACCACTTTGCCCGTGGTGTCTAAAAAACCGATCAGTCCTCCATCCTGAAAACGAGCCAGGCCTTCGGAAAAGGTACTTAAACCCTGGTAGGAAGTTTGGATGACCGCCTCACCCTGATGATTAATAAAATTTCTCTGCACATGCAGAGGAATTAAATAAAGTAACTTTTTGGTAAAACTCACAGAAGCCAGCCCATCAGAAAAGGTGTAGGCAAAGCTGTAAGCAGGGGGAATAACGACTTCATTTTTTTTATTGATGTAGCCAAAACCACGATTGATCCACATGAACAATAATTTTTCGCCCATTTTAACCGGCGCTAAACCTTCCCTAAAAGAAAGAGCTTTAGTGTACATGAAAGGAATGACCAGCGAATCGCGATGGTCAATAAAACCCCAGAATTTACCTTTGCGCACGGCAGCCAGCCCTTCGGAAAAATCCAGCGCTTCGTCGTATTTGGCCGGAATGACGATCTTGCCATTCACATCAATAAAACCCCATTTGTCTACCTTTCTGAAACGGGCCAGACCTTCGTTAAAATGGCCGCACTCATGGAAACGGGGTTCAATAACCACCTCGCCTTTGGCATTGATGAAGCCATGTTTACCATTTTGAATGATCAGGAAACGATCTGCCTGTTGTTCCTGAGCAAAAAGGAAAACGGTCAAAATCAGACTGAAGAATATTGCACGCATTTTTAACCTCTCTTTAAGTTGCACCTTTTTCCGCCAAATAAATTAAATAAAACACATTTGTGAGCGGAAGGTTCATTTTTTTAATCGTTTCAATATCGCATTTAACGGCGTCGAAAACAGATTCCATTTTAAACGTATTGCTGGCGTTTAAGATGCAAACAAATTGATTTCATTTCAACCTAATTTTCCAGCATTTGCTGTCCTGGCGGATGCACCAGGCCTCATCTCCTTTTTTACTCACAATCCGCGCTTCAAACAGCGAATGGGTAGTTTCAATGACTGGTGGCCATTGGAAATTGGTAAAATGTTTGTCCGGCAACTGTAAGTCAGCCAGATTATTTGTGTAAGTTCCATGTTTGCTAAAGTGTTGCTTTTGAGCGTAATAGATCTGGTACAAGGCCCATTTCACATTTTCTTCTTCATTCCATTTGAATGCATCCGTACCTGTACCAACCGTTTTGTCAGAAAATTGTACAAAACCCCACATTTCCGGGTAATGCATGGCAATCAGGCCCTGTGGTGACCAGACCCAGTTGTCTTCCGGATAGGGCTTCCCGGTTTTGGAGTTGATCTCTTTGACGTATTTTCCGTTCTCAATTTTAACTTTCCACTCCACTCTCGAAAAGTTGACCCGCCATTGATCGCCTGGCTCAGGCGGCGCTGGCTTGTGAGCACACTCCTTTAAAACAGACCAGGGAATGGCCACTTCGACCTGCCAGCCCCTGTCAACATCAGAAGGATCGTTCAACGTACCATCAATCCAAACGCCGTGTTGAATGCCTTTAATGTCCCAGGCATTTACCGCACCGTTTTCATCCCGGTAAGGCCGAATAAGCAGCAAATCCCAGAAGGTGTTCAGTGCGTTCATTTCGTACTCGTAGTACTCGTGCGC
>CAYNLJ010000323.1:0-2953 GCA_964398005.1 uncultured Caldithrix sp.
TATCAAACCAGAAGCCAAAAAGTAGGTACTTTTGTTTCGGACTTTGCAAAAGATCCTAAAAATAATGTTCTGAATTTAAGATTAATCAAATGCAAGAATATGGGACCTGAAAATAAATCTCTCTGGCCCTTAATGATGAAAAATGTCTATGAGATTGAGGATTCAACACTGACAAATTTAATAGACAAAAAAATCACCATCGAATACAATCAAAATGGAGTCTGGACAGCGATTCAACCTGACACGCCGAAAAAACCATTTACTTATTTATTGGGCCTGGATATTAAGAATAACCTTAGCGGGGAGTTAAGCGAAATCGGCGACGGCTTGTTAGATTTCAACTTTTTGGTAGAATTCTTACAACAAGGTAAACTAATTTTCCCCACTTTACAACCTTTTGATCCACAGCCAAACAGCCGTTTTCAACTAAGCTCAAAAAATCGGGCTAATATTTATTCCCCAACTCCATGGACCTTAAATAACCTTAAAAATAATTCAAGATTTAGAATCAGAATTGAACGTTAAATGGAATTAACGCCAAACAGGACACTTCAGTCTTACATTTTTATTCAAAAAAATTTGATTTTATTAAACCAATATTGTATACTGCCCGAAATCATGATGGAGGTAAAATTGTCTGTAAAAAAAGCTGAAATGAATTTCGTTATTCCAGTTTCACGTCCTTCGAAAGCCAAGGGCTTGAAGACGCTTGCTGCATTTACTTTCATCAAAACAGACACCACGACTACAACATTCCTGAATTCGGGCTGAAGTTTCCGGCAAGATAACTATTTCCAAAAGCCGACTTCAGCCCGGGGTCGGCTTTTTTATTGATGTCATTTGATCTGGGGAATAAAAATGAAAATACTAAAATTTGGTGGCAGTTCTTTACAAACGGCGCAACGGATCAGACAGGTTGCTGATATTCTAAAAAAGCTGGCTCCCTCGGCCAAGTTAGCCATGGTTGTTTCTGCCTTTGGCGGTGTAACAGACCAATTGATCGAAGCCGCTCATCAGGCAGCCGTCGGCAACCCCGGCTATCAGGAAATTGAAAAAGATCTTGAAAACCGGCACCTGCAGTTAATTGGAGAATTATTAACCGTACAGAGTCAAAGTCGTGCATCAGCCTTTGTCATCAATTTGCTGAACGACTTGCACGATGTGTTACACGGTGTGTTTCTGGTGCGTGAACTTTCGGCCCGTGTGCTGGATTTTGTAATGAGTTTTGGCGAACGTTTGTCTGCTTTTATTGTAGCTCAGGTTTTACAGGATGCCGGCCTTGATGCGGATTACCTTGACGCCCGCCAGTTAATCAAAAGCAACGACCGCTTTGGCCAGGCCCAGGTTCTGTGGCCGGAAACAGAAAAGCTGATTAAGCAATACTTTAAAAATAATAAAAAGCTGCCGGTAATTACCGGTTTTATTGCCTCTACGTTAAAAAATGAGACCACTACTCTGGGGCGCAGCGGTTCTGATTTTACCGCTTCCATCTTTGGCGCAATTCTCGGGGTCGAAGAAATCCAAATTTGGACCGATGTGGATGGTGTAATGACAGCCGACCCGCGCAAAGTACCCGAAGCCTTTACCATTCCGCAAATCTCTTATGAAGAGGTCATGGAACTGTCACACTTCGGGGCACAGGTCATTCACCCCAGAACCATGCAACCTGCTCTGGACAAAAAAATCCCACTGCGCATCAAAAACACGCTGAACCCGGACCACCCCGGCACTCTGATCTGCCTGCAGGGGAATCACTGGCCATACGCCATCAAAGGCCTTTCTTCACTGGATGACATTGCATTGGTCAGTGTGATTGGCAGCGGCATGGTCGGTGTGACCGGTATTGCCGGCCGCATTTTCACAGCACTGGCCAAAGAAAAAATCAACATCATTCTAATCAGCCAGGCTTCCTCCGAACACTCCATCTGCTTCGGCATACCGCCGGTTGATGCCCTCAAAGCCAAAGAAGTTCTTGAACAGGAACTGAAACTGGAATTGTTGGAGAAAACGGTCAATCGTGTACTGGTGGAAGAAGATCTGTCGGTTATTGCCATTGTGGGTGAAAAGATGCGGCGCACCAAAGGGATTGCCGGCAGAGTATTCAGCGCTTTGGGTGATGCCGACGTCAACATTGTAGCTATTGCCCAGGGTTCCTCAGAATTGAACATCTCACTGGTCATTGAAAAAAAACAATTAAAAAAAGCGTTGAATGCCATTCATCAGAAATTTTTTCATAAACCGGAGAACCAACTGTAATGCAACTCAAACCAATAAAATCGGTTACTGTTTTCGCCCCGGCAACGGTGACCAACGTCAGCTGTGGTTTTGACATCATGGGCTTTGCTCTGCACCAGCCGGGCGATGAAGTGCGCCTGAGGCTTACTGAACAACCGGGTGTCCACATTACCCATATAGAAGGTGGTAACGGGAAAATTCCTTTTGAGGCAGAAAATAATACCGCCGGCAAGGCACTGCTGGCCATGTTACAGGAATTGGATGCCTCATTTGGTGTTGAGGTAGAAATCTTTAAAAAAATGGCTATCGGTACCGGACTGGGTTCGAGTGCGGCCAGTGCGGTGGCAGCTGTTTGGGCCTTAAATCAATTTTTAGAAGAACCGCGCAGCAAGCAGCAATTGTTGCCTTTTGCCATGGAAGGCGAAAAGCTGACCAGCGGTCAACAGGCGCACGCCGACAATGTCTCCGCCTGTTTGTTCGGCGGTTTTGTGGTCATTCGCAGCCTGGAACCTCTCGAGGTACTACCTCTGGATTACCCGGCTCAACTGCACTGCGCCATTGTCCATCCACATTTGGAATTAAAAACCTCGGATATGCGACGCATCCTCCGCCAGCAAATTCTGCTGAAAGACGCCATTGAACAATGGGGCAACATCGCTGGGTTGGTCATCGGCCTGCAAAAGGGCGATTTTGACCTGATCAGTCGCAGTCTTAAAGA
>CAYNLJ010000324.1:0-2949 GCA_964398005.1 uncultured Caldithrix sp.
CGGGGATTGTCGTAATAATCAAAATAACGAAAAGATTGCGCACTTTGCCAGGAATGAATGTGTGGATCGTTGCGAATAATTCTGATTTCGTATGGATACCAGCCATGACTGATGTGATAATGGTCGTAATCTCCCCAAAAGTGTTTGTAACGAAAAAGTAAGCCTTCCACCCGTTCATCGTGCAACAATTCTCTGCAACGCTTTTCAATGGCCGGCAAATACTTTTCATGTACTACCTCATCGGCTTGCAGGTAAAATAACCAGTCACCGCTGCAGGCCTCTTTGGCAATATCGGTCTGGATGGCGTTGATGATTCCCTTTTTAAAATATTTTTCTTCCCAAACCGTATCGATGATTTTGACTTTGGGATCACCAATGGCTTCAATGGCTTCTCTGGTGTGATCATCTGGATCGCTTTGCCCAACGGCAATAACAAACTCATCCACAATTGGTAATATTGATTTAATGGATTCAACGACCGGGTAGTACAACTTTTGCCCATTGCGGACAAAGCTAAAACCGCTAATTTTCACATAAACTCCTGATTAAATTTCTACTTTTAATGCATTGTTTTCAGCAAATTTTTTAAGCTTTTGAAATAAAAAAGGCATGATGCGATTGATTTCGTTTTTAATTTCCATAGCAACCTGTTTAAAAAAATGAATCTCATGCCCAATAGGATCGGCAATAGAGGGATTAGAAAGTGTGGTTTTTCTCTGCCAGTTCTTTAATAAAACGATTTTTTCAGCCTGATCCGGAAAATGCATTCTTAAATATTCAAGATGATTGAAAGCCATGGCAAAGACCAAATCACTTTCATCCATTATTTTTTTGTCTATGGCTCGGGCCTGATGCGTGCTAATGTCAACTCCTAAAGAACGAGCCACCTTAACGGCATGCGGATGAGCCGGCCCGCTAGTAAGTTCCAAAGTGCCTGCCGATTGTACCGCCACCAGATTTTTGAATTTAGTCCTGGACAAAAATTCTTTCAGGATGCCTTCTGCCATGGGGGAGCGACAAATGTTTCCGGTACAGACAAAGGTAATGACAAATTTTCCTTTGCGTTTTAAAACATTTGCAGGTGAAACAATCCTACTGACTTCATCTAATTTAATACTTCCCTCACGGACTATGATGTAGGGATTTTGGGTCAGATCGATGATGGTAGATCCTTCCATGTCCGGCGCAGGTCCGGCATCCAGTATCAAATCCAGGCGATCTCCAAATTGAGCAATAATTTCCTGAACCGTTTTGGCATCAGGTTTACCCGAAACATTTGCACTGGTAGATGAGATGGGATTCCCAAACTCTGAAAGCAATTTTTGATTGAACGGCAGTTCAGGCACTCTGAATCCAATTTTAGAATTTTTAGGGCCCGAACCAAAATAAGCTAAGTTTTTCTTTAATTTACTCTCCAGTATAACCGTAAATTTGCCAGGCAGTAATTTATTTAATGTGGAGATTTGCCGTTCATCTGCACGAGCAAACTTTTCGACTAATTGTTCAACCGTAGCCACCATCAAAGAAACAGGTTGGTCTATGGTGCGCTGTTTAATGACAAACAGCCGTTCCAATGCTTTTTGATTAAAAGCATCTACACCTAAACCATAAAGAGTATTCGTCGGATAAACAATAATGCCCCCTGCTTTTAAAACAGCCAGGGCCCGTTGTAAAATTTTTTTGTCCGGTTTTAATGGATCTATTTTGTAATATTCCATTTACTCCCATTCATTATTGATTCACCAAAGAATGTTTATTTTTCGGTTGGGTTTTCCAACGGCGGTGTACCCAGAACCATTGTTCCGGATATTTTCTAACCCAAACCTCAAACTCACTGGTAATTTTCTGGGTAATGTTCAGAATATCCTGTTCTAAATCACCCGTTCTTGTCGGCGGTTCAATGATCTTGGCAAAAACATCAAACTTTGCATAATCTTTTCGCAATGCAATTAAAAGGACAATCTCTGCATTGGTGCGCAGGTGCAGAACAGCCGTTCCTACAGCAGTTGATGATGGCTGTCCTAAAAAATCAACAAAAACACCGCGCTGCCTGGCATCCTGATCAAAAGCAATAGCAACCAATTCCTTGTTCATTAACGCTTTCTGACAAACAGACATTGCCTGCCTGGTGTAAACAATTCTGGCGCCAAACCGTTCCCTTAATTTAGTTATGAAGCGGTCTACTTTCTCATTGCTTTGTTTTTTGGCAATGGCCCTGATGGGTAACCCCTGCAAGGCCATTGCCTGCCCCAACCATTCAAAATTGCCAAAATGGCCCGAATATAATATAACACCCTTATCACGGTTCTTAAGATGTTCAATAACTTCCGGATTTTTAATATTCATAAAATTTTGAACCGTCTCCGGACTGAAATGGTTCAGTTGTAAAAATTCCATCCATAAAAAGACAAAGTTCTTGTAAATTTCATGCAGAAATTTCCTCTCCGGCAAAGGTAATTTTTCCCCATACACACGATGCAAATTACTCAGGATGACCTGTCTGCGATAACGAAACACATGTTCAACAAAAAAGGTAAGCAGCAAGGCCAGACGTTTGCCGTTTTTAATAGAAAGTCTGCTAAAAATAAAAAATAAAATTTTTACTGCCAAATATTCAATTGTTTTCATTGTAGCGAAATTATTAAATTGAATGATTACAGGCAAATAGAACTTTAGAAGTAATCCATGGAGTAATCGGTAAGCACAGGCTTTATGCCTGCACTACCGTAACTCAAGCTTCAGCTTTAACATTTAGAAGTTGCTTGACACTTTGGTCGCCTTGAGCTGAAGTCTTAAAAAAGTTAAAATTTTAAGAAAAATCAAACCAGTAAAATTTTGAATGTTAAATGGTTTCAACGCTTTCTTTCTAATTTCCTGATGACCATTCTTTTTCAAGCTTCCCCGTTCTCCCTGCTCACTTCTCCCTTCAAACTTCTTCCTTCAAACTTC
>CAYNLJ010000325.1:0-2932 GCA_964398005.1 uncultured Caldithrix sp.
GGCCGCCTGATTGTAACTTAATTGGCCTTCAGCTTGAGTTCTTGTTCAGTAAATCCGTCATACTGGCCCGTGGATTAAGGCAATTCAAAATTCATCACTCAAAATTCAAAATTTCGCATGTATTTGTTGTGCATCATTTTAAATTGATTAAAGTTCTTTTCGCAGGCGGGCGACCGGAATCTGCAGCTGTTCGCGGTATTTGGCCACGGTACGGCGGGCAATAGGAAAACCTTCTTTTTTCAAAATTTCAGCGATTTTTTCATCGCTTAACGGTTTGTGCTTGTCTTCGGCATCAATGATTTCCTGAATGCGCTGTTTAATGCGCCGGGTGGAAACTTCTTCACCGTCTTCTGTTTCAATTTTTTCATTAAAGAAATATTTTAATTCGAATACGCCATAATCGGTTTGTACGTATTTACCGTTGGCTACACGACTGACGGTGGAAATATCCATCTCGATCATTTCGGCTATTTCACGCATGGTTAATGGTTTAATGTATTCCGGACCTTTTTCGAAAAATTCGCGTTGTTTTTCGACTATGGCTTCCATCACTTTAAGCATGGTGATTTTTCGTTGCCAGATGGAAGCGATGAACCAGCGTGCCGATTCCACTTTTTTACGAATGTATTTGCGTGTTTCTTTGTCGTATTTTTTACGTTCAGTCAGCATCTTTTTGTAAAGATTGCTGATGCGTAAGGGAGGGATGTTCCAGTCGTTTAAGCTAACGACCAGTTTGTCATCCACTTTTTCAACGATAAAATCGGGGACGATGTAATTACTACGTGTGTCAAATTCACCCTCACCCGGTTTTGGATTAAGTTTCAGAATTAAATCGAGGTTTTCCTGAAGTTCTTCTTTGCTGATGTTCAGCGCTTCCATTATTTTTTCGTAATGTTTGTTCTTAAAGTCGTCAAAGTAATCTTTAAGGATCTTGTAGGCAATGGTGTCCTGTTTACCCTGTTCTTCCAGTTGGACCATCAAACATTCGCGAAGATTCCGGCTGCCTACCCCAGTGGGATCTAAAAATTGAATTTTACGAAGAATTTTTTCAACTGTTTTAACATCCGTTTCAAACATATTGGCTACCGTTTCCAGATTAAGACCAGGGTCCAGGTAGCCGTCATCCCGAATATTCCAGATTAAATATTCTCCGATGGACAATTCGAGATTGTCCAAATCTAACATGTGGATTTGTTCCAAAAGATGTTCAGGAAGCGAGGGTTTGTGTATTTCCGGACGTTCATATTCTTCTTCATTTTTGTCTTTTGGAATGCGGATTTCAAAAGATTCTTCGTCGTTCAGAAAGTTTTCCAGATCGGTGTCTGCCTGCGCCTCTTTCAGCTCTTCGGTGTCATATTCTTCACTGTTTTTCGGTTGGTCAAGCAGTTCAAGCTCTTTGGAAATTTCTTCCATTTCACCGTTGTCCGGTTCTTCTACCGTTTCTACATCTTCTTCCAGTTCTTCCTGTTCCTCTCCTTCTTCCAGGACGGGATTTAATTCCAGCTCGCTTTTAATGCGCTGTTCCAGACTCAGAAGTGGTAACTGTAACAGAGTAGAAAGCAGGATCTGTTGCGGCGTTAACCGCTGTTCCATACTCAGTTTCAAATTCTGTGAGATATTAATCATTAAGCACTTCCCGTTTTATTAAATTTTGGCACGATTCATGTAGCAAAGTTAGGCAAATCGTTGTAGAGTGTCAAGATATTTCGCAGAAGAATTACAGAATTTCGTCGGGCATTGTGTAGATTTTGAGGCTTTCCGGATGATGGTATCAGGTTAATTCCCTGAAAGTAAAGATCTTAGAGGATAAAAATTATTTCCAAACCGGATTTGCGTAACAATAAAGGCATCCAAAGTAACAGGGCTGACTTCGGTAGTCACCAATATCAATAGATTTGGTACAGGCACATTCCGAACGAGTCGGCGCTTTGGCTTCAGAAACTTTCTGCGAAGAAAGCTGATTGAGCAAATGTCCGTCAATACAGGCGGCCTTGCGAATCTTCCTGTTCTTTAATAAAAAATCACTGCAACAGGCTTTGATTTCCAACTGGTAAACTTCGGCGATTTCAAGCAACTTGTTTACCGTCTCCAGAACGAAATCATCCTGTTGTGCTATTAAAGTCAGATGGGGGAATTTGTTCTTTAAGCGTTTTTCAAACTTGGCGTAGGGATGGGCCACACTAATGGTACAACTTTTAATGCCCAATCCGGTTATGGATTTGGCTAAAAAATTAAATTCACTTGCCGAAAAATTGGTATTAGATTTTGATCCTTCTCGCCAAAAAACAAGTGGATCGTAACGCCAGATGACTTGATCAGCACCGTACAGGTTCACTATTTGTTCTAATTGTTTTAACTGCCGTTCGATGGGCATCGGACTTTTTTCCAAAATGGAAGGCGAAACAATGGTAAAATGAAAAAACAGTTGATAGTCCGAAAAGTATTCTTGCTTTTTTAAAAAGTGGCCGTAATTTCTGGACCAGAAAACAATCCATGCCACCTGGTCCGGTGTTAAAACTACGCGTTTTTTGTTTTTGGGGTAAAAGGGATTACGGACTTCAAGATAACCCTGTTGAATCCTGTCAATAAACCAGTCCAGGTAAAAAGCGGGGATGTCTGTTCGCCTTGAAGCTGAGATGATGTTTTTCATATCTATTCGATAAAATATTTATTTTTTAGCCACTGACCCGTCTGGACGGCACCAGCCGGACAGGTCAACACAGATTAGTCATTAATATTAAGTAGCAAAGTTCAGTTAATATCCTGTCATTCATTCATTCATCCATCTATTCAACCATTCAATCATTCAACCATTCAACCATTCAACTATTGAACTATTCAACTAATAAACTATTAATTCATTCAAAACTCAAAATTCAACATCCAAAATTTGAATTAAAGTACTTTTTTCAGCTTTTGTGCAAAAAATTCG
>CAYNLJ010000326.1:0-2931 GCA_964398005.1 uncultured Caldithrix sp.
GTGCGTTTTGATGAAAATTCAGAAACATAAAATATGAAGGTATGGTAGTTATATGAAACGCCTGATTATTGTTATTGCCGCCCTCCTTTTCGCAATTTCCTCTGTTTTAGCCGGTACCACAGGAAAAATTGCCGGTAAAGTGTTTGATGCACGATCCAAGGAGCCGCTGGTTGGAGCGAATGTATATCTCGAAGGCACCAATATTGGAGCATCAACCGATGCCGATGGTGAATTTTACATGATTAATGTACCGGTAGGTACTTACACCATCGTGGCTGTGTATGTGGGTTATAAAAAGATTGAACATAAGGGTGTAAAGGTAATATTGGACCAGACCACGGTGGTTAATTTCCCTATGACAGAAGAGATTGTAGAGGGTGAAACGATTGTGGTAACCGCCTCGCCATTTAAAGTTCAAAAGGATGAAACGGCCAAGAAAATTACCATTCAGGCTGATGAAATTCAGTCTATGCCGGTACAGGATTTTTCTGATTTAGTGGTTGCTCAGGCCGGCGTGATTCAAATTGAGAGCAGTGTGCAGGGGATTGCTGGTTTTGAAGACCGTGGTATCGAAGAGATCCATGTGCGTGGCGGCCGCTCCGGTGAAATTGGCTACACGATTGACGGTACGTACATTGTTAATCCTTTTTATGGTTCCAAATATTCCTGGACCGAGTTAAACGACTTTGCCGTGGAACAGGTGGACATGAAAACCGGCGTGTTCGATGCCGAATACGGCGGTGCGCTTTCCAGTATGATTAATATCATTACGCGGGATGGCGGCGAAAATTATGAGGGGAACCTCCGTTTTTACACCTCCAATCCTGCCAATTTGTTAAATCTGCACGAATTTACAGTAGATCCGGAATCACGTTTGCGTTTGTCTCCTTTAAAACAGGACTATCTGCGTGATTACCGGGAGATTACCGGTGGCTTTGGTGGTCCGGTGCCTTTTACGAACAAGAAATTAAGGTTTATTATTACTGGTAGCCGTTTGGCAACGGCCTATCGTGTTTATGAGTTTGATTATGTTACTTATGATAAAAGTCAGGATCAGTTTTCAGAACACAATCGTTTTTTAAATAAGTTAGACACGATCCCGGGCTGGCATCAAATGGGCTTCCGTTACAGTTGGGACTTGTACGGAAAATTGAGCTGGAAAATTTCCAATGCCATGAAATTGACGTTTTCCAACTGGAATTTAAAAACTATTTTTCGTTCGGCCAATCTGTCCAATTATCCCTACCAGTATTATGAAGCGGGACGTAACATTGCGACACAAACTTCTGATCGACAGGCGCTGACGCTGAACCATCAGCTATCCAAAAGCACATTTTATGATTTAAGAGTTTCCCGTTTTTATCAGAAAATGTTCATTGGCGTTACGGATAATGGCGATATCAATGGTCGTTATCTCAGGCCGGACGAATATGAACGACCCGGTTATGATGAAGACTGGGAAAACAATCCCTATTGGTTTGAATATTACGTTAAAGGACATGATCGTTATTACCATACCAACTATGCTGAAACTTATGAAGCCATCTTTAACGTGCTGAGTCAGGTAACCAAGCATCATCAATTTAAAATTGGAGCAGATTATCGAAGACACACCATCTTTATTGATGAAATTCAGCTGCCCTGGCTTTTAACACCCTACATTGAAAAATACAAACGGCATCCTGAAGAATTGTACTTTTACATTCAGGATTTGCTGGAATATGAATATATGACCATTCACCTGGGCATGCGGGTGGATATGCTGAATGCACATTCAAAATACTGGAAAAATCCATACGCTACCGAGGCCGAACGCGAATTAGTAGATTCCGGTTGGGAAGTGACCTACAGTCCGCGCATTAGCTTCTCTCATGTGATTACAGAAAATGCGACCTTTACTTTTGGCTACGGACAATTTACGCAAACGCCGACCTATCGCAATAAATACATTAATCCCAATCGCGATCTGAAGACCTATTCACCACTGGTGGGGAATGCAGGTTTGAGTATGGAAAAGATGACGGCCTATGAATTTGGCCTGAACGTGGGACTCAGCGATAAAATTATTGCCCAGGTAATTGGCTGGTCGAAGGAATATTCCGGTTTAACTTCAACCGAGCGGATTCCGCAGTTTCCTTATTCTTACACCATCTTCTTAAATACCGACTACGCAACCGCCCGTGGCATGGATTTGGTGGTACGTCGGCGAAGTGCCAATTCCAGTATCGTGTTACAGTACACGCTTTCGCGAGCCACGGCCAATCGTAAAGATCCATGGGAAGGCTACCGGGAAACCGATACACCTCGTACCATGCCAAAGCGTGAAATTTTGATGTCCTACGATCGCACACATGATTTAAGTTTAATGTATTCTTACCGTTTGCACGATAAACAGGGCCCAAGAATTTTGGGAACTTTTCCACTTCAGAAAACCAGTTTTGATTTAATGTTTTTAGCTATGAGTGGCGCTCCGTACACGCCGGTTATCGGCAATGTGGCCGGCGAAACAAATTCTGAACGTGGTCCCTGGAACATTACGACTAATTTCAATCTTCGTCGCTTCTTTAATGTGGGCGATTACAGGCTTATTTTTGGTATTCGCGTACAAAATTTATTTGACTGGAAGAATCCGATCGACATCTATCCGGAAACGGGCAAAGCCGATGATCCGGGGCCTCGGATTAATGAGTTGATTGAACAGGGTTGGTTTTCACGCACCCTGTGGGATCAACCTTATCGTTATGGCCGCAGGCGCCAAATCGATTTTTCTTTAGAAATTGCATTTTAACAAAGTGTATTGGTGGGAATGACTATGAAAAAGATATTAATCGTCTTATTAATGATTGGATTTGTTCTACAGGCTAAGGAACTTCCCAAAAAAGCAACGTTGGCCAAAGGGACCATCGATGATCCATTGTTGAACCGGGCCCG
>CAYNLJ010000327.1:0-2923 GCA_964398005.1 uncultured Caldithrix sp.
GTATTTATTAAATCAAAATCTGTAAACATTTGAAGAAAAGCCGGAGGCTTGAAATGATTATAGAATTTGCATGTCCCCTCAAAAAATTAAAAATCCGGAGGATTGAAATTATTAAAACTAAAATTAAAGGTACTGAAGGAATATTCCATCTCTCTGAGGAATCATTTTACCAGTTATTGACCAATCCACTTTGATCGATCTGAACACATTTTTTTTGTGAAGAAAGCAAAAAAAAAGTCCCGCAGAGCGGGACTTGAATTTTTTGTCTGATTTTTTACCAGGAACGTTGACCGCTGTTTCGATTCCCGTAGCCACCGCCACGATTAGGGCGTTCAGTACGTGGGCGCGCTTTGTTGACAACCAGAGTACGACCGCCCAATTCGGTGTCGTTAATGTTGTCAATGGCGTTCTGCGCTTCTTCGTCTGAATCCATGGTTACAAAACCAAATCCACGTAATTCGCCAGTGTAACGATCACGAAGTAATTTAACTTCGGATACACTGCCATACTCTTCGAACAAATCACGGATGGTTTGTTCATCGGTGCTTCTGGGAATGTTCCCTACATAGATGTTCACTGTAAAACTCCTTGAAATTGATAAAAATAAAATTAACTAATCATTAATTCTCGGGGCAAAAAGGGAAGGTACAGCAGAATATGAGAGCATATTCCAATGACCAGGCCTGCTTGTCCTTGCGAATTAACTGAGCTAAAGGTAAGCAATAAAAAATTAGATTACAAATAAAAAAGAAGACGATTCACCAAAATTTAGGGGCGAATCGTCTTCTTTTCCGATTAGCGTATTAAAATCAACTTTTTTACGGCGTGGAATTGCGGACTGTTTAAAGAATAAAAATAGACAGAACTTGGGACAGCTTTATGATAATCGTCAGTACCATCCCAAAGAACCGAATGCCAGCCTTTTTCTTTTAATCCTTTTTCCAGGATTTTTACTAAGTTTCCCTGAACATCAAATATTTTTAGTTCCATTTCCTGAGTTTGTGGTAAGAAGTATTGAATCCGGGTTTGGGCGTTAAAAGGATTGGGATAATTTTGCAATAGAATAAAATGATCAGGTACCAGATCATCACTTTCGTTAATGTCGCTGGGCCATCTTTGAGCATAAATGATTTGATCATGGTCATCCTGATAGACCACATGCGGGATAATGGTAGAATCAACGGCAATATCATTAAAAAAACCTGAACCAGCTACAGTTTCCTCGTAAACCGTAGTGTCCTGGACATAGGCATAGCGTAGGGAACCAAGTTGCTGATCATAATAGACCATATGCGGGATATCCACCTTATCAACTGCGATAGCCATACCGGCGTTGGAAAAACTACCATATGCAAGAAGATAAAAATCCCAGCCACCATTCTTTGTTGCATACATGTAATCTTCATCTGGTCCGGAAACATAGATAACGTGTACTGAATCTCTTGTATCTACATCGATATCACAATCCAACCCTTCAAGCTGGCCACCTACTTGGTCGACAAATTCCGGGGAAGACCAAACGGAGTCGGGGGCATTGGTCATATAATAGAGGCCACCCAAGCCGCTTGGATTGTAATAGATAACATGAGCCATATCCCTGGAGTCTATGGCCAGAGAGGCATAATTATAGGCCGAGCCAATATTTTCTTTCGCCCAACCGGTATCCTTGCGTGAACAATAAAACATATTAGCATTCCACGCATTATCCAGGTACAACAGGTGTAAACGGCCCGGTTGTGACATGGCCAACGTTACCGGTCCTACTTCCCAGACATCGGCATTGATCTGGGCAACAATTTCCGGTGTGGACCAGGTTATCTCGGCTACGTGACGTTTTGTGTAATACAAAGTGGTGGTGTCATAGGTACTGTTCACCTGGAAATAACAATAGTGCACCGTATCAGCAAATACCAGGATATCTGCTGCATAGGCATCTGCTTGAACCATTTCCTTGTTCCATGAGCCATAACGGTTGTTGGCATACATGGCCCTGTCATTTTGTGTGTAGCAAATATGAGCAGCACCCAGTGGTTCCACAGAAATGGCCGGATTCGACCCATTGTCTATCTGGAATAAATTCCAGCCGGCATTCAGATGAAAAGATAGGCCAAGTAACAAAATTACAAAGAGGCAGACTTTGTTCATGGCATGCCCTCCCTATTTGGTCTCGAAAATGAACTCTGATAGTTTATATGCTTATTCGAAACACTCCAGGGGAAATCGTTTAAATTCCGTTTTAAATTGAAATTGCAGTCCCGGAAAGAAAAAAGATTCAGAACAGATGAACCCATCCGGTTAAAAATGCCATCCTCATGAACAATCTTAAATACAGCAGTTACAATAAATTTATTAAAGCAGAAAACTATTGTCAACCAGATAGAAATGCGCAACATTGAAATTATTTCCCTGGTTGTTTTATGTGGTGATAAGTTTTAAATTGTTTTTGAAACATAATTTAAGGAAAAAAGATATGTTAAAAAGTGTACTGCATATTTTGTGGCAATCCTCGCAAAATTTCCCCGACAAAGATCTGTTTCGTTTTTATCGGAATCACCAGTGGCAAAGCTGGACCTATCAGCAGGTGTCCGAAAAGGTGGTATTGCTTGCCCATGGTTTGATGGCGCGCGGATTAAAGTCGGGTGATGCCATTGCCATTCTTTCCAATAACATGCCGGAATGGCCGATCACGGATTTTGCCATTTTTGGATTAAGGGGCATTGTGGTGCCCATTTATCCAACTCTAACCCCGGATCAAATTGCCTACATTCTTAAAGATGCCGGTGTAAAAGCTGTTTTTGTTGAGGATGCCCTGCAATACGACAAAATTGCGGCCATCGAAAAACAGGTACCCAGCCTGGAGAATGTATTCAGCTTTGAAGAAATGAGCGGTGTCGTTTCGTTTGCAAAATTGCTGGAAGAAGGA
>CAYNLJ010000328.1:0-2913 GCA_964398005.1 uncultured Caldithrix sp.
GTTTTGGTGATGGGGTCGTGACGTTTTTTCTTCCAGCCAGAAACCAGGTCAAAACCCTCATCCAGCTTTTTAAGTAAATTGGGAATTTCGGCCGGGTCGTCCTGCAGATCAGCATCCATGGTAATCACGACTTTACCCTGTGCCCGGTCAAAGCCTTCGGAGAGAGCCGTGCTTTTGCCAAAGTTTTTTCGGAAACGAATGATTTTGATTTCCGGATGCTTTTCCTTGCTTTTAAGCAACCGGTTAAAGGAATCATCGGTGCTGCCATCATCAATAAAAAGCAGCTCGAATTTTAAATTAAGAGGCAGAACGTTTTCATAAATGCGCTCAACTAATTCCTGTAAAGAATCTTCTTCATTGTAAAAAGGGACAACAATTGACAAATCCATGTTACCCACCATTTATGAATTGTTTGACGGAATAATTAATTGTCGGGCCGATTCGCTGACTTCAATTTTAAACACCTGGTCTTCAATGGGCTTATTGATTTCCAGGTCTGTAAAAATAATACTGACCCCCTGTTTTTCAGCTGGTCGTACAAAATTTATGACCCTTGGAAAGAAGATACCATTTTTTTTAGTAAATTGCCGGTATTCTTTGAAGAAAATCAACTGGTCGCCATCTAAATATTCAATTCGTTTGATGAGTAAGGTGTGGGGATCAAAATAGATGTGATAGTTAAAACGACCATTTTTAGCACTTAAAAAGTAGCCGTCTTCCTGTTTTTGGAATTTTTCTTTTTTCAGCACATTAAAGCGGTCGCGGGCTAAAACCACCTGTTGCAATTCGCCAAGTGAGAGAGGAAATTGTAAAAAGTTTGTGCTGTCAAAATCTGATTTTGGCCCGGTTAAAAATTGATTGTCGTACTGGTTGTAAAAAATGAAACGCTCTTTACCAATAAACACTTTACCCACACTGGAACCAAAAAGACCTTTGATGGCAACCATTAAGGAATCTTGTCCCCTGGCAAAGATGTTGGCCTCCATATTGCCGGAAAATTGGGGCGAATCAATGGTAATGCGCCCCTTTGCGCTAAGTGTCTGAATGCTGTTGACCCAGCGTTCGTGCAGTTCCAGCAATTGTCGGTAAGTGGGATTTGGATATTTTTCGTTTAACATTACCCGGTTTGTTTGACATCCCTGTAAAATGATTAAAAAGGCAATCAGCCCCAGAATGGTCTTTCTCATAGTTGGTTCTCTTTTAATTTTTGTTTCAGATTTTTGTTTTCAGGATCTAATTCGCTGGCTTTTTGCCAATAGAACAATGCATTATTTAAGTCACCCATGGCCTTGTACACATCGCCTAAATGTTCAATAACTACGGCCGAATTGCTGCGTAATTCAATGGACTGCTTGATGAATTTAACGGCTTCCTGGTACTGGCCCAATTTGTAAAGCACCCAACCGTAGGTGTCCAGATAGGCTGCATTTTTTGGTTCCAGTTCAACCGCCTTTTTAGCCATTTGCAAAGCACGTTGCAAACTTTTATTGCGCTCAGCCAGGCTGTAGCTGTAATTGTTCAGGATCAGCGGACTTTCCGGTAACCGTTGCAGGGCGATTTCGTAAATACTGTCGCATTGAGCAAACATTTTCAAATTCTCGTAAATAATGGCCAGACCGGAAAGAGCCGCTTCATTTTTAGGATCTAATTTCAATACTTGGTTGAAGGCCTCAATGGCTTTCTGGTACTGTCCTTTTTCCTGTAAAAAATTGCCGTAAAAAGCCCAAAAGCTGGCTTCTTTCGGAAACAGTTTTAACAAGTTCCGGTAGGTGGAATCAGCTTTGGCGGTTTGTCCCATGTCGGAGTAGGTAAAAGCAAGTAACAGCCAGGCCAGCTGATTGTTGCTATCGGACTGTAAGGTTTTCTTAAAATACTGCTCGGCTAAGGAGTAATTCTTCTCTTCAAGTTCAATGCGTCCGGCAAGTTCAAAAACACCGGGTGGCATTTTAGGACGGTTAAGCAGCGGTTTGAGGTAAGTGCGGGCACTGTCGTACTGGTTCATGTAAAAATAAGCTTCGGCAATTAAAATTTTTGCCGGTACGGAAGATGAATCATTAGCCAAAACGTATTGGTAAAGTCTTACGATTCCCGGCCAGTCTTTTTTAGTTCTTAAAATAAAAGACAGGCGATCCAGGGGCTGCTGGAAAGTGGGTTCGAAATACACGGCTTTTTTGTAGTAAAAGGCAGCCGAATCGGTGTTTAATTTCTGTTCCTGCATCAGGCCTAAAAAGTAGTAAGCCCGCGCATCGGTGCTGTCTATTTGAAGAATGGATTTGACCGTTTTGGTGGCCTGTGCGTACTTTTTGTTACGCAGGTAAATTTGCGTTAAACGGTAAAGAAGATCTTTGTTCTTACCATACAATTCAATCAAAATTTTGTTGTGCCGGGCAATAGCCAGATCATCACCTTTTTTCTGGTAGAGCAAAATGAGCATCTCTCTGGCTTCATCATTAAGAGGATTAATCTTTAAAAGCCGTTCAAAAAATTGAATCGCCTGGTCATCTTTTCCCAGACGCAGGGCAACCTGGGCAGACTGTTCTAAAATATCGGGATTTTCCGGAGCCAGTTGTCGGGCTTTTTTCAACATCAGTTCAGCGGTTTCGAATTCACCAAGGTTCATGTAGTTCTCTGCAATGGTGCTGTAAATGGTTGCAGAAGTGGAATCGTAGTGCAGGGCCTGATAAAATTCAACCAGAGCTTCGCTGTAACGTCCTTCCTGTTGGTAATAAATACCCTGCAAAAAATGATCACGTGCCTTAAATGAAATTGGATGTTCCTTGACCTTGCCCTTTTGTAGAGGAGCGGAGTAGTGAATACAACTACTTAAAAAAACCAGCATTAATAAACTTAAGAGAATCTGTCTTTTTTTCATAATAAGTTGCCTAATTTAAAGTTAGGAACAATAAATAACAA
>CAYNLJ010000329.1:0-2906 GCA_964398005.1 uncultured Caldithrix sp.
TAGTAGCCTGCATTTTCTGCTGCTAAAAATTCTTTGATCTTTTGATTGGCCTGATTCATTGCCGGCCAGAATTTCCAGCGGGCCACACTGGGTTTTATGGGAACGTAAATTAAGTTAATGCCGGGAAAATCATTTTTCATTTTTTCCCAGAAAGTTTTAAAATCATTAACCACCTGGTCAACGGGTTTGCCGGCCGCAATATCATTATCTCCACAGTAAAAAATGACCAGCTGTGGTTGATATTTTTTCACAACCTCGTCATAAAAAAACAGAACATCTGAAATATGAGCCCCACCAAAGCCGCGATTAATTACCGGAAATTCAGGAAAGGCCAAATGTGTTTTCCAGAGCCGAATGCTGGAGCTACCAACGAATAGAATTGCGTCTTGCGGGAAGCTGTTTTTCTGGTCGTAAGTAATAAAAGCGTTAATTTCTTTGTCAAACCGGTGAGGATCAGGGTCGTTTACCTTAGTACCCTGAGCCGTTAGCAGTGTTTGAATGGAAAAAAGAATTAGGAAAAAAAGTTTCAAGGTTTTCATATGTACTCCTGCTTTTGATGTTTAATGGTTTAAAAACAATGGTCCAGAATCATTTCTTTCACCAAAAACAGAAACTAAATTTTTTACACAATAAATGCAAAAAGGAAATCTGGGAATGGAAGGAAACTAAATTTTACTGCGGTGGGATTAAAGCATTTAAAAGTTCGGTTCGCCAGACATTGTTCACCGGGTCGAAAACGCCGAAGCCGGCACAAAATTCCCAATACGCCCAGCTGAAATTCCGCTGTTCGGCCTGTCGGGCAACGGTGGAAGTCCAGCGTACCCGCGAAGCCATATCCGCTTTGGAATAAGCACCAAATTCACCCATAAAAACCGGTACATGATGTACGGCAGCCCATTGATTGACCAGGTCAAAATCATTTTGAATCGCTTTAACTTCTTCTGCCGAGCCCAGCCATTGGGTACCCAGCCAGGCCTGGCTGCCCTCCACCCACTCAGCGCCCTGATGCGTGAATTGAAAAGGCAAATAGTAGTGAAAAGTTAAAATCAAATAGTCATCTTGCGGTAGTTTTAATTTTTGCAGAGCATCAACACCACCCCAGTTAGCCGTACCTACAATCACGGCACGTTTTGGATTTTTAATTCGAATGATTTGTAATGCCTCTGAAAGGTAATCATTCCACAATTCAGGTGTCAGCTGATCGTGCGGCTCATTCAAAATTTCAAAAATCAGATTTTGAGAAT
Source organism: uncultured Caldithrix sp. (assembly GCA_964398005.1). GTDB lineage: Bacteria > Calditrichota > Calditrichia > Calditrichales > Calditrichaceae > Caldithrix. The sequence continues at coordinate 1,245 of CAYNLJ010000329.1, forward strand.
AATTCTGGTAGTGTTCTGAAAGTTGTTTCCAGATGGCTAAAAAGCGTTGCCTGTGAATTTGTGGCTGCGCAAAGAGCTCATTGTAATGGTGAATATTGATGATGGCCAGCAATTGATTGTTAAAGGCCTGCTGAACAGCCCAATCGACTCGTTGCAGAAAATTGCTGTCAATGGTAAAAGGTGAGTCGGCCAAAGCATGGGCCGACCACCTGATGGGAATACGTACACTGTTAAAGCCAGCGTTTTTAATAAGCGTAAAATATTCGGCTTTCAGAACCACACCCCAATCGCCTTCATTGGGGGCTTCCAGAGCATTACCCAAATTGATTCCGCGGCCAATGGCTTGATTGATGCTAAAAACATCAAGTGTATCTTCGCTTTTGGATGTAGCCTGATTGTCGGTGGCCTCATTACTGCAGGCAAACAGCAGGCTACAGATTAATGCCAAAGTGGATAAAAATCTGATCAAGCCGCTTCACCCTTATCCTTGATTAACAGGAGTAAAACTCCGAAAACCATCATTATTCCACCCCACCAAAGGTTTGGGTAGGTGTGAGCCAAGGCAGTTTTAACCGATTCGGGATTCATGTAAAGGTAGATACCGGTGACAAAAATGATGCCACCTACAATTAAAAGGATTAGGCCTACAAAAAACCAAATGGGTTTCATCTGTTTATTTTCAGTCATATTTCCCTCCTCTTACCAGAAATAGATATTCAAAAAGACCAGCACAATTAAAGAGAGTAAAGCCCAAAATTCCGGTTTTTTCAGTAGTGGTACCGGTTGATCCAAGGTTTCTTCGGTTAAACCAATGACCAGGCCAACCAATTCTTCTTCTTTTTTCTTCTTGGTATGAAAACTGACCAGAACAGTAACAGCAAAAGTAATCAGCCAGGCCCACCAGGCTCGCCAGAAATTAGCCGCCATATCGCTGGACACATCGGTTAAGGTAATGACATTTTTAGCGATCCAATCGAATTTTACGGCCATGAACAGCGAAAAAGAAGAGACCATGCCGGCCAACAAACCCCAGAAGGCACCGCTGGGCGTAATCCAACGGACGAACATGCCTAACAGCATAGTGGCAAACAAGGGAGCATTAACCCAGGAAAAGATGGCCTGCATGTAATCCATGATGGTAGGCATGCTTTTAGCCCAATAAGCTGTACCTACACTAAGGATAATACCAGCGATGGTGGCTGCCCGCCCCATCCACAACAGTTCTGCATCCGTGGCATCCTTTTTAATGACCGAGCGATAGATGTCGTATGTCCAAACCGTGTTAAAAGCACTGATATTACCAGCCTGCCCGGCCATAAAACCAGCTAACAGTGCGGTTACTCCAAGCCCTATTAAACCCGTTGGATAATATCGGGCAATCAGCAAAGGCAGGGCTGAATCGTAATTCAGCTTACCCCCATCCTGTAATAAGTGGAATCCGCTACTGGGATCATGCGCCAGTACATAGGCAATGAGTCCGCCAAAGATGACAATAAAAGGCAAAGCCATTTTAAAGAAGGAGGCCAGAATAGGCGTCATGCGCGCGCTGCGCAGGTCCTTGGCCGAAAAAGCACGTTGTACCACCAAAAAGTCGGTTGTCCAGTAACCAAAAGAAAGAACGAATCCAAGGCCAAGCACAATGCCGCCCCAGGTAATCATCAT
>CAYNLJ010000330.1:0-2902 GCA_964398005.1 uncultured Caldithrix sp.
TGCGGACCACCATGGATTAATTCAATGGCCGGATACTTTTTACCTTCTTCAAAAAATGGAGGCTTTAAAAGGTAGCCATGTACAGAATCTCCTTTGGCACCCACAAAAACAAATTCTTCCAACTTAGGCAGTTTAAGCTGCTCTAAAATTTCTTTGTTGACAAAAGTTAATTGCTGGCGTTTGTTCTTTTTCAGATCCAGACGAAAGAGTTCATAGGGCATGGTTTCATCTTGTTCGCGGAAAATAAGCGTGTTTTTACCGGCAAACTGAACATCGGCAACCGTGTGCCCTTTGAGTACCGGACGAATACGGCCTTTTTTAACATCAACTTTGTAAATACTGTAAGTCCCCTTTTCCCCACAGGTAAAATAGATTTCCTTGTTGTCCCGCCAGAAAATCGAATTAACAGAAAGTTTAAAACCTTTGGTCAGTTCTTTTGTTTCTCCTTTTTTACGATCAAAAAGCATAATGCGTCGGCGATCGGCCTCAAATCCGGCCCGGGCCATGGAAAGGTAAGCCAGGTAACGTCCATCGGGAGAATAAGTTGGATTATTGTCATTGCCCTTATTCTCTCCAGTAATGCGTTTAATCTTTCCGGTAGCCAGATCGTAGATAAAAAGATCGTTATTGGTGCTGGCGGCCACAATCGGGTCTGTGTTACGGACAAAGCAAATTTCCATGCCATCGGGTGAAAAGACATAATCGTGCTGACCACCGAGATCCAAAGGCGGTGTGTCGTAATCACCGGGGGTAACATCTTTAATGACTTTGCCATCGCTGGTGGCCAAAAAAACGTGGGAACGTTTGCCTTCCAACCAGCGGTTCCAGTGCCGGTAAAACAAATGATCTATGATGCGCGCCTTTACCGGACTACTTTTCACCGAATCGATTTTCTGCTTCAAACAGTCGATGGTCTGACAATCCGGGTAAACCTCACTGACAAACAGCATTTGCTTACCATCCGGACTAATCACTGCATTGGCAGCGCCGGCCACGAAGTCCGTAACCTGTTGGGCTTCACCACCGTTCAGGCTGATTTTCCAGATTTGACCCGAACGATTGAAATAAATGGTCTGGCCGTCAGGCGCCCACACCGGGTGCGAACTGGAAGCCTTGGCAAAAGTCAGTTGGCGCATCTCCCCGCTTTTTAAATCGTAGAGAAAAATGTCGGTCTTGAAGGAATTGTTTTCAATGCTGGGTGTCGTCAGGCAAAAAGCAACCAGTTGGCCATCCGGGCTAACGGCCAGGGAATGCATGCGTTTTAAGGAAAAGAAGTCTTCAAAGGTAATCGCTCTGCGACTGCCCGAAAAAACGACACTCACGGCTAAGAACAAAACAATGAAAAAAGTGGTAATTTTACGCATGGTAACCTCCGGCTTATTTGATTTTTGATTGCGGAACGATGGTTTTGTTCTTTTGACGTGGCCCATCTTTGTACTCCGCAATTAATTCCATCATTTTTGGATGATTGGCCACATGGTCATCCAGTAAAATAAGTTCATTTTCAATTGTTTTCAATTGCTTCCCTTCAAAGTGTAGTTCGGCTTTACCCAGACGATAGGCATTGCCATCGGTCTGTAAAAAATAGGTGTTTCCCTGCTGAACAGGCGTTTGCAACAAGTTCATGGAGTGACCATTAATGACCAGATTGATCATGGGAAAAGCCTTGACGAATTGACGCGTTTTGTTCAGCTCCATGTGAGCCAGCAAAATAATAAAATCACACTTCTGCTGCAGCTCTTCGAGTACAGGCTTTAAACTTTGACCGGAATTCCTGAATGCAAAGGCACCCTTTGATTTAACCCAAACCAAACCAGCCAGACTGGAATCAAAGACAGCGGTTACACCAACCGTTACAGAATCAAGACGGAATATCTTGTAGGGATTGCCGATGGTCAGGTCCAGGTATTGAATGTTGGTATTCAGCACCTTTCCTCCGGCAAACACTTCGGTCATTAAAAACTCCGGTCCCTGCACAAAATCCTGATCACCCAGAGCGATACCATCGTAATCCATCAGTCGGTACGCTTTTGCAATAAACAGATTGCGCCAGTATTGTGGTCTTCGTGAAAACAGATCGCCGGCATCCAGTAATAAAACATGATTGGCCTGTTTCCGGATGCTGTCAATTATTGTCGCGCGCTTCTCCAAAGCGCCATAGGGTTTGGAGTGTCAGAGACAGTTTTCCAGATTGCCGTTGGTATTGTTGGAATAGAGAATCACCAGGTCCGTACCGAAACCCAATGTAAATGTCAGGCTCAGTGTTACCAGAATAAAACTAATAACTTTCAATGAATGACTCCTAAAACCGGTATTCTTGCTTCAATTAAAGATCAAATTTAAAGATATTTGCGGTTATTAAAAAATTAAAATGGGAACGGTCCTTCTATCCGACTACTTACTTTTAAACAGCAACACGACTGTGTAATAAAATTTCTGCCCCGCGCCAAACCATAATCTGATATTTTGCACAAACCTTTTAATTCAAATTCCGACCCCAAGTATGATTAGAGCAGAAATTCCAGCCCTCAAAAGGGATAAACCTTTATTTTTTTCGATATTTCCGGTACCAGGATTTTTTTGTTAGTTTGCGTACCTCTTGCAGATAGGCGTGGTTTGGTGGCCCCAAAATGCTGAATGGCTCAGGATTGTCCACGACGTCGTACATAAATTCTAACAGAACAGATGCAATGGCATGAATAGCTTCGTGGCGATCCAGACCCTGGATTTGTAAACGTTCCAGTGCTTCAATAACGTCTTCCTGCCCTTCGGCTATCTGATTTTCGATGGCCGTATGAAAAATGGCATGTAACTGAATGTTAGGCAGTTCAATGCGCGCTTGTTTGTGGTAATCTTCCACAGCTAAAATACGTTCCATTTCGTCCAGTTCTAACCAGGCATC
>CAYNLJ010000331.1:0-2895 GCA_964398005.1 uncultured Caldithrix sp.
TTTCTTCGACCGCTTGGCATTCAAACAATTCCTTAGTCTATTGATTTGGTGCAATGCCATCAGAGTTTACTCAACCAATAACTCGTCTTTTGGATTTAATTATTTATTGATTAAATGAGCTGTTTTTTACCTTAAATGAGACTAATCTGAAAATAACTTTAATGTACGATTTTCCCTGCTAAGCGTTCAATTTCCTTAAACAGTTCTTCCCGCCGGATCGGTTTGGAAACATAGCCGTCCATGCCGGCCCTTAGACAAATATCTACATCCTTCTGCATGGCATGAGCGGTTAAGGCGATGATGGGCAGATGATTGTCTTCGCTTTCCATTTCACGGATTTTACGTGTTGCCTGCAGACCATCCATTTCCGGCATCTGCACATCCATCAAAATGAGATCGTAATGATTTTCTTTAATCTTGTCCAGAACCTCAAAACCATTGCCGGCGATGTCCACGCTGAAACCCGCCTTTTCCAATATTTTCCGGGCCAGTTTTTGATTTACCGGATTGTCCTCTGCTACTAAAATATGAAGCTGAGGTAAGGCTTGACGCACCGTGTACTGAGTCACCAGCGACTTGTGCTGATCATCCTGTTTGGGTAAACCCATGGTCACCTGAATGGCTTTTAAAAAATCGCTCAGTTTTACCGGCTTTGGCAAATAAGCGTTAATGCCGATCCTTTTACATTTTTCACTGTCACCGCGGGTACCTGAGGAGGTTAATAAAATGATCGGGACCTCTTTTAAAGCTGCCTGTGCCCTCACCTTTTCAGAAAATTCAAAGCCGTCCATTTCCGGCATCTGGGCATCGGTAATAATCAGATCAAAACCGTCTTCCTTTTTCAAAATTTCCAGGGCACTGGGACCATCTTCGGCAGTCACGACCTGCAGCTTGTTTTTTTCCAATATTTTCTGAAAATATTTGCGGTTTGTTGGGTTGTCATCCACCAACAAAACATGGAGGTCTTTTAGGTTTTTCTGAAAATTCCGATAGGCCGACAAATCACTGATGGTTGCTTTTTCCAGTTGCACCGTAAAATAAAAGGAAGTGCCTGGCCCGCCAGCCCTGCGGCTTTTGTAGGGCGAAGGACTTTCCAGCCAAAGATTGCCATTCATCATTTTAACCAGGCGCATACAGATGGCCAGCCCGAGACCGGTTCCGCCAAACTTGCGGGTTACAGAACTGTCCGCCTGCACAAAGGATTCAAAAATTTTATCCTGTACCTTCTGTGGAATGCCAATACCTGTATCATGCACGGCAAATTTCAAACAGACCTTTCCATTTTTTTGATCTTCGGGGAGCACCTCCAGAACAATTTGTCCCTGTTCGGTAAATTTAATTGCATTGCCCATTAAATTGACCAGAATTTGACGCAAGCGAATGGGGTCGCCATTTACAAACAGCGGCACTTCCGGATCAATAAAATAGACCAGTTCAACCTTTTTGTCCTGCGCCTGAACCGCCAGGGGTTTAATCATATCGCCAATCATGTCATAGAGATTAAAATCGATTTTTTCCAAATCCAGCCTACCGGCTTCGATCTTGGAAAAATCAAGAATATCATTAATGATCGTTAATAACGCCTCGGCCGATGATTTTACCACATTCAAATAGTCCCGTTGTTCGGCGGTAAGATTCGTTTCCAAAGCCAGTTCCGTCATCCCAATAATGCCATTCATTGGCGTGCGGATCTCATGACTCATGTTGGCCAAAAATTCACTTTTGGCTTTATTGGCCTGTTCAACTTCTTCTTTTGCCCTTTGCAAATCGATGTTTTTGACATTTAAAATGTAATTTTGATACAACCGTTCCCAGTACTCTTCGTAAAATTGTTTAGCCGCCAGTGAAAGATAGGCATAGAAAAAGACAAACAAAAATCCCCAGACGATAAATTTGGCTTCCCCTAAAAACAACAGAACCAGTACTGAAGGCCACAGCAACAAAATAAGGTAAGCCTGAGTCAAACGATAGTTGGGTGACAGGGCTGCAATGCCTCCGGCTCCCAGGCCGCTTAAGGTCACCAAAATAGTCAGTGAAGTAGGTTCCAGGCCGTAGTAAGACAGGACAAAAGCTCCCAGCCAGCCCCAGCAAGCTATAAGAATGATTGTAATGGCAGAAAAAAGATTACGACATCGCTTGGGATGCAGATCGTATCTTTTTCTGAAATAATATCCCAGTACGGATCTGCCAATACTTAAAAGAATAATAATCGCGCTCAGAGAATGAAAGAAAACGGGAAAGTCCTGTGGAAGGGTGGTCGTAAAATAAATCAATATGATGATCGCTATGTACATGAAAGGACCGGCGTAGGCCCGTTTCACAACTTCCAGGTCTGCCTTTCTGGAAAGTTCAGGAATCTGAGTATAAATACGGGTCTTTAAAGAAAAAGGATTAAATTTTTTCATTACCGTTTATTCCATCAATTAAATCAACAAAATTATCGGAAAAATTTTGCGGAACAATAGAAAAAAACATCTAAATGGAGGGGTTAAGAAAAATGGCGACAGATTTTTTTCTGCCGCCACTCAAACAAGGAAATTTTTTGCTGTAAACCATCAATTATTTGATCAGCACATCTGCCGTCATTTCTTTCGGGATTTCCAGATTCAAAAGTTTAAGCACGGTGGGTGCAATATCCGCTAATTTACCCGTTTCCATTAATTGGACGCCAGGGGCATCTTTAGCCACATAAATAAACTCCACAGGAAACGTCGTGTGACTTGTTTTGACCATACCCGTCTCATAGTCAATCATCTGTTCGCTGTTGCCATGGTCGGCCGTAATGATGATGTGCCCATCCAATTCCAGCATGCGCTCTACCACACGACCGATACACTCATCAACCACTTCAATGGCTCTTTTGGCCGCATTGAAATCGCCGGTGTGCCCCACCAT
>CAYNLJ010000332.1:0-2879 GCA_964398005.1 uncultured Caldithrix sp.
GATATTTTTGTGCCTGGTCGTGCCTTTGATTTTTGGTTAAAAAGAAAAAAGTAAAAGTACTTATTTACCAAACATAGCTTTCTTGATTGATTCATCCAAAAAACCGGCCATATTCATGTATTTCATAAAAGCCATCTTTTGTAGCCCGATTGAAAGTCCCCTGTGTCAGTTTTTGCTCAATAGCCTCAGCTTCAGCTAGGAATGGAAACTTCTGATGAAAATTTGAGTTTCTGCCCCAAATTCTATTCACTGAAATTTCCGGTTAAAGCTTTTTCTGGGGGATAATTCTTCCTTATCTTTAATTCAATAAAAATAAACTACCCAGGATTTTATCAACGCATCACTGAACATCATGCTATCTATGGTGGAGGGATTTAATATTTTCCATAGAAAGTTGTTTTTTAATTCCAGATTGGAAAGGCTTAACCGCGCTTTTTCAACATTGTTATTATTGATAAAACCTTTTATGTGATGTACGTTTTTATATTGGGAAATTGGTTTAGTAAAAATATAGCCATCACAAAATTGGGAAAGAGTAAGATGATCATATCCGTAGTGATAAATACTTGTCTCTAAGGAAAGTTGTCCGAAAGGCGTGCCATGCGTATCAAATCCTACAGGATAAAAATCAGGTCCCAGTTTGTGCATTAAAGCGTCGATGACACCATCCACCGGGTAAACCAGCGGCCATTTTACCTCATAATTACCATCCCAGGGATGATGAAGACAAATGGTCATGGCCCGGTCGCCTATGGCCTGATACACAATATTACCCAGTCGATCTTTTTTAAATCTAATAAAATGTCTTTCCGGGGTTGAAACGGGTTGAAAAAAACGGGTAAAAGCATGGTGTAATCCACAATAAATTAAGGCCTTTTTCTTGTGAGCCACAAATTCTTCAAGCGCATTTTTGCCCATGGCCACATCGCCATTACGCCCTTCCGGAAATACTTTAGCCATAATCTGTGGATTGCTTAAATCCTCTTTTGTTTTTACATAACTCCAATCTTCAAAATTGTTTAAACCAACAATTCTAAACCTGGGCGCAGAATCGGGCAGGCTGCGATTCAATTTCCAGGCAACCTTAAAAATATCCGCGTATTCCCGGTACCCCCAATCGCATTCATGATTAAATAAAATGCGGTTCACAAGAGACTCATCATAAGTCGGCGCCTGAAGCAATGAATCAATCAATGGTTGATCCCGATAGTTGGCAAATTCCATACCCAAATTGTAAATATGATTTTTGTACAATAAAGGGATTAATCGCTGCACCAGTAAAACATCATGTAACAAACGATGCCTTTCGCCTAAAAAAACAATATCATGATCAGCAAACTTGCTAATCACATATTCTTCAGGAGTTTGCAAATGGTTTTTTAAGTAACTGCTTAATTCTTTTTCCAGAGCGGGGTCAAGTATTGGTAAAGGAATTTTTTGCACATTTTCAGGTGGCTTTAAACGTGAATAGTAAAGACGCAGAATAATTTGATTACGAAAAATAATTGCAAGTAAAATACATAAAATAATAAGAATGCCGAAACCAAAAATGAACTTTTTAAACATTTTTGCACCTCCTCAAAACTAAATGATAGTTCACCATTATTTTTATTCATAAAGCGAGCAATTTGCTAATTGGTAGCTGAAAGCAACTATCCTTGTTAGGAGAGCGACTTAAGGTTCAAAAATGGAGATCAAAGTAGTAAAAGTAATTTAAGTTTCCCGGAATAAATCGAGTTTGCAATCTTTTAGATTTTAAAACACCTCAGGACTAATAACAAAAAGTTTTACACAACAGAAACTTAAAAATGCGAATCTACAAAATAATGTAGATTCGCATTTTTTGTCCTTTTTCAATCCTGAACTTTAAACAAGGCTTTCTTAATTGAGCTATCCAGCATCTTTGGCATGTTCATGTACTTCATAAAAGCCATTTTGCCTGCGTCCCAGAAATACATATCCATTCTGAACATCTCCCGTGCGGAACGGACGACTATTTTATCGCCTTCTTTTAAAATCAAAACTTCAATCGGGTAGGCACACAGATGATCAATACCCGGACAAGGATTGGCTTCATTGGCCCGGCTTTGCCCGGCAATTTTAAAAGAAAGGGCTTCGGTTCGTGGGCGGGTAATGCCAAGCACCACAGCATTGGAGTCGGGCGCTGTAATTTTACTGATGATTTGCCATTTTAAAGTATTGGCATCTTTGACTTCCTGATATTTTATATCGTTTGCTGTTGGCTGAAACTCTGCCAGATTTTTCTGAATTTGATGCAACAATTTTTCCATGTCGGTCCAACCATTAGACGCCTTTTGTTCAAAAATTACAGGAAACTGATCTTCATCTCTGAAAAAGGTCATTGGCCCCACCATCATAAACATGTCCTTATCAGCCTCTCTTAAGGCCTCATCGCTACGAACCGGTTCCATAGGCTGTTCCACATTGGTAGCCAACTTTAATCCATGTAAAAGAGAAATCAATTGATTTTTAAATTTTTTAGTGCCGGAAACAACACGCTGGTAGTCATCATCTTCAAGGTCATTAAACACGATACGATTAATGGTTTCAGGGTCGGTTACAATGAGCTGTGTTCCTTTTTCATTCTGGTAAAGTCCGATTTTTAAAAAGGCAGCAACGAGATATTTGTCGCCAAAAGAGGTTAAGAATTTTGTATAAGACGGGTTTTCAACTACAAATAAGTGGGCTCGAAACGAACAATTACCACCAACAAGTTGTGGTGTTGCGACCGGGTAACTGCTCAGCAAATTAAAGGAAGACTCAGAAGCAGTTAACGCTTTTTCAACCTTTGCAACGGTGGCCGTAAAATCACCAGCAATATTTTCAGCTACTTTTAAATAGATGCCATGATCTGATGC
>CAYNLJ010000333.1:0-2871 GCA_964398005.1 uncultured Caldithrix sp.
GTTTGGTTCTCTTTTTGTTAATGGCCTGTACCAAACATAAGAGTTCTGAAGAAAAATACCGGGCGCAAATTGAGCAGTGGCATCAGAAGCGCCTGGCTCGCTTAAAGAGTCCTGAAGGCTGGTTGAGTTTAGCCGGTCTGTACTGGTTAAAAGAAGGAGAAAACACCTTTGGGTTTGGTGAGGGACATGACATCCAGTTTCCCGATGGCGAAGGTAATTTACGCCTGGGCAGTTTTATTTTGAAGGAAGGACAGGTAAAAGTTCGTCTGAATCCGGAAGCCGGTGTTTTGGTGGATTCTGCACGGATTCCTGAAAGCGACTTGAAGAATGATTTGCAGGGAAAACCTACCCGGATGGAACGGGGACGTTATTTGTGGTATGTTATTAAACGCGGGGATCGGTACGGCATTCGGCTCAAGGATCGCCAGAGTCCAAATATCAGCAAATTACAGGACATTCCCCGCTTCCCGGTCAATCCCGAATGGCGTGTCAAAGCGCAGTTTATTGCTTACGATTCTGTCAAGATTGTACCGGTGCCAACGGTGCTTGGCACAAATTCTCCTTCCAAAAGTCCGGGAGAACTGCAATTTACCATTAAGGGACAGACCTTCCGCCTGCAGGCGCTGGCCGATTCACTGAATGAACCCTTTTTTGTAATTTTCTCAGATGAAACCAGCGGGCAGGAAACGTATGGTGCGGGTCGATTTATTTACGTGGATCCACCTGATGAACATGGTCAGACCTACATTGATTTTAATAAGGCCTACAACCCGCCCTGTGTGTTCACGGAGTTTGCAACCTGTCCCCTGCCTCCGCCGCAAAACCATTTACCGATTGCTGTAACGGCAGGCGAAAAATTGCCGGAAGGGTTTGGGATCCATTAGCTGAAGAAAATTTTTTTCAGATCAGGTAGAAATTAAGTACAGGAATTTGAATTTTCGAACACAGATTGGTTGGATTAAACTGATACTCAAAAATTCTAATTTTTGTACTTTAAACGGCAGTGCATCAAATTCCGAGAACAATTTAGTATTCAAAATCCTTTTACACACTTTGAATGAGTTTAATGGTTTATCATGTCTCTCTTTATTCCAAAATTGTGTCGAACTTGTATTTTCAATTTAAGTTTAATACATTAAATTGAAAATGGTGAGGTGATATGAAAGCAATAAAAATAAGAACGCGTGTTAGAGATGGAAAAATAGTAATTCCAGTACCAAAAGAATTCGGTGAAATTGTCGAAGTCATCCTCCTGGAAAATAAGGATTATGAATTCTGGGATGCATCTGAAATAAAGAACTTTGGTAAAAATTTGAATCTTAAAGCCCCATTGGATGATGAGGATTTTAGCCAGTGGTAAGATCCATTGTTTTAGCCAAGATTTATTTTACGGACCTAAGCGCTTACAAATTACGTCCAATCTTAATTATAAAGAAATATAAAGATGAAGATTTTCTTTTTTTACCCTTAACAACAAACTTAAAAGTAAAAGGTATCAAAATTACCTCAAAGAATCTGGACAAGGGAGAGTTGAAGGCCCCTTCAGTGATTATTCATCCCAAGATAAACACAATCCACAAGAGCCTGATAATCAAAAAAATTGGACATTTGAATCAGGAAACCTTCGATCATGTTATTAAAGTGATGTGCTTAGAGTTTAAATGTGATAAATTAATTTAGAAGTAAGATTTAATTTTTGGTTTTCGAACACGATCGGTTGACAGGCAAAGACTTACGCGGATTATGTTCCCAAATTTACTCCTTCGGTTAACCGCAATGGGTATTCACTCTTAAAGAACCGCTTTTTTTAAATCATCAGTGCAAAGAACTTTTAATTGCATTTGACATTTTGTGACTTTACCCTAAATTAAAAGGAATAATTTGCAGTATTTTTAGTTATTTATTTTGTAGCGGTTAATTGAAAAATCCGCCATTAAGCATAAAGGAAAGTAACAATGACTGAAAAACAAGCCATGTGCCCACTATTTCCAGATGTTCCCTGCCCACGCGGTAAAGAAGCAGCCGATTCCTGTCAGGTAAGAATGGAAGAAGGCGATTACGATCCCGTGTCCGATTTTCGTGATTATTTAATGATGAATTGTGCCGTCTTGCGTGCAGAACAGCAAAGGGAAAATAAAAATCAATCTTCGTAAGAAAACAAGGAGTATTTTGAATGCCTGAACTTAAGGTAAAGCAGAAGGATTTGGAAGGACTGAATAAGGAAACGCTCAAATCGATGTACCGCAACATGCTGCTGGCCCGTTTCATGGACAACAAGATGTTGATCATGTTAAAACAGGGCAAGAGTTACTTTCACATCGGTTGTTCAGGTCATGAAGCGATTCAGACAGCTGCTGGTTTTAGCTTGCAGCCGGGTTATGATTTTGCTTATCCTTATTATCGCGATCTGGCTTTTGTGCTCCAATACGGGGTTTCACCCGAGGAAGTTTTTTTGAACTTTTTAGCCAAAGAAGATGATCCCAGCTCAGGTGGACGGCAAATGCCCAATCATTACGGCCACAAAAAACTGCGCATTGTTTCCCAATCCAGCCCTACAGGAACCCAGTATCTGCAGGCGGTGGGTACGGCCATGGCCGCTGTTAAACAGGGCAAAGACGAAGTGGTTTACGTTTCGTCCGGTGAAGGTACCACCAGCCAGGGTGATTTTCACGAAGCCGTCAACTGGGCAGCCAGGGAAAAGTTGCCCGTTATTTTTGTCATTCAAAACAACAAGTACGCTATTTCGGTGCATGTCAGCGAACAGATGGCCGGTCGTTCGGTGTACAGTTTTACTGCCGGTTATGAAGGCTTAACCCGTTACAAAGTTGACGGGACTGACTTTTTTGCCTCGTTTCGTGTGATGAAAGAGGC
>CAYNLJ010000334.1:0-2838 GCA_964398005.1 uncultured Caldithrix sp.
GAGAAACACAGGAGTGGTCCACATCCACAACCGTTAGCCGACTTGGCGCCTGAGGAGGTGTTTCATCAAAAAGCTGTGTGTCCATCCACTCCAGACGTTCTTTAATCCAGTTTTTCATCCAGTTGATTTCGTCCTGCCAGGTTTGGCCAATGTAGTAATTGGGCCAAACGTATTGATTCAGAACCGGCCATCGTTCAAAGTTTCGTTGCTGAGCTTCATTTAAAGTATCAGCATAAGCATCAATAAGACCCCAGATATGTTCCAGCGATAAAGTGGATTGTCTCAGATCAGCATAGCGATGAATAATCTGCTTGACAAACAGACTGTCACTCATCATCTTTTCCCACCAGAAGGGCACCATAAAGGGATCGTTCCAGTCGCGGAACTCTGAATCGTAATTAATAAAAACCTGCCAACCGCTGGTTTGATAACCGTGGTAGTAATTGGCATTGCCAAATCCAAGATTAAAATCCCAGATTGGCCCCATATGCAGCCTTGGGTCTTTGCTGTCCTTATCTTTGAACATAAAGCTACTCAGACGGTAACCATCAACGTTTTTGGAAATTTCATTCAAAATAAAAAAGTCAACGAAAGATGGTAAATCAACTAATGGGTAATAACCGCTGTCCGGGTCCATAAAGGTGTTGGCAAAAATCTTCTTCTCGAAATTAAAAATCCATTTTTGGATATAGGCTTTCTGTTCGCTTACAATTTCATCTGGTTTTGGGTAATGGTACTGATAAAAAATGCGTGGCAAAGCACCTGGATAAGGTGGGAAAATCGATTGCCAGCCGTCCACCTCTTCACCGGCGGTTTTGTCGATCTTTATGATGTAACCTCCGGTTAAATCATCTCCGCTTGTTTCCTCTGCTGTTAATTTGGAAACATTAACCCGGTGCTTGTCGCGTTTAATCTTTTCCATCAAAATGTAAACACCCCGGTAATCTCCGTTTAATACCAATTCACAAAACCGGGTACGACTGGCATACTGCCCTATTTCCCGACTTAGCTGGTAAATAAGTACATTGCGGATCAAGGTTTTGTCACTGTAGGGACCGTTCAAAATCCAGTCATTTTCTTCCGGTAAGCCTAACAGCGAAACATTCAGGTTTTCTCCGGTTTCTGTCTGGGTTTCAAGGGCGTATTGTTTTTTGGGGAACATCTGAGAACTTGAACCGCGCAGTTCAATAGCAATCTTCCCCTGAAAGTGATTAAAGGGTTGGTTGAGGTAGTTTCTTTGTCCCGGACCATTGTAAATGATGCCCATATCAGCGACAATCCGGTATTCATCCGGAATAGTTTTGCCGTGTGTGTCAATTACCACAATGGGCAGATTGGACGATTCAAAAGACAGGTTGCCAGCCTGCAGACAATTTAAGACAACCAAGCTAAGCGAAAAAACGAAAAATTTAATAAAAGTATTTTTAAAACACATTTTTAGCCTTGATCGGTAAATGTTAAGCAACGCTTAAAATTAGATTAACCTTGAGTAAACCTGTTGCGTATTCTTAATTATTCCGCTATGGTCTCAAACCCACGTTTCTTTAAATCCAGATAAATCAAATAACCGGATCCAATTCCAACAAACAAAATTAACAAACCTTTTAAATAATTGGTAAACAGGAATTCACCAAGACCAAACAGGAAAGAATAAACCATGACCACGCCCAGCAGCCAATCGAGAAATAAGCGTCCGAAGCCACTGTCGCCTTTGACCTCTGGTACCATTTTCTGGATGTAATTCCAACCAATGCCACCGGGATGTGTCCTTTTGTAAAAGGCTTTTAATTTTTCCAATTGCACCGGTTTCGTTAAATAGGTAACGACTAACCATACCACGGTGGTTCCAAAAACGGTCGGGTAAAGGGTAATGGGCGATTTTAACCCCAGTACGTAAACGGAAAAGGGGTAAATCAAAAGCGGAGCGATCATGGCCGAAATTTCAGACCAGGCATTAATGCGCCACCAGTACCAGCGTAAAATGAGTACGGCACCCATTCCTGCGCTGGCATTAATAATAAACTCCCAGGCACCTGAAATGGTGGTCAAAAAATATTTGGTAACCAACAGCGAAAAGATGGTCATAAAAATAATACCCAGACGGGAAACGATGACGTAGTGCCTCTCCGAGGCCTGTGTTTTCACAAAACGCCGGTAAAAATCATTTATTAAATAGGAAGTCCCCCAATTCAATTGCGAGGCAATGGTTGACATGTAAGCGGCCAGAAACACGGCAATCAACAAACCTAACAGACCCGGAGGCAGATAACGCAGCATCAATTTGGGGTACATCACTCCGGGATCAACAGTGTTCTCGTATTTTTCGTACATGGCCTTGAATTGAGGTGTATTGAATTCCGGATCGTCGGTTTGCAACAAGGCTTTGTTTTGGAAGGCCTGTTCAACCTTGGCAAAAAGCGCGGGATTTTCCTGTTTGATCAGTTCCGGACTTTGGGAACGCGGCAGAATGATCAGCGCCGCCAGGGCAACAATGATCCATGGCCAGGGCCGAACCGTGTAATGGGCAATGGTAAACCATAAAGTGGCAAAAAGGCTGTGTTTTTCATCCTTGGCCGACATCATGCGTTGAGCAATGTAGCCACCGCCACCGGGATCGGCACCCGGATACCAGGTCGACCACCATTGCAGCCCGATGTGAGCAATAAAAGCACCTACCGAAAGCGCCAAGGCGCCGCCCGTGATGCCGGTGGCCGTCACTTCTCCAATTTTAGGAAAGAAATTTATGATTTGTGGATTCAGTTTCGCTTTTAGAGCAGCCATGCCCCCCACCTGTGGCAATTGTACCACAATTACCGCCAGGATAATACAACCGATCAT
>CAYNLJ010000335.1:0-2837 GCA_964398005.1 uncultured Caldithrix sp.
GGAAAAACATTCGCGGAAGTCTGAGAGGAGAATTTTTTTTTTAATAAAATTCCCAAAGTGGGCTTTTTTACATCAACAGAAATTTAATTATTAACATGATGAAAAAGGTGATTAATGACAATCATTAGAGTTATCACCCCTTTTTTGTTCCTGTATTTGTTAATTGCCTGTTCTTCAGAACCAGACCTGGAATCCATTGACCAGCTGATAAAAAACGGACACTTTAGTCAGGCCCGCAACCTGATTGAAAAGGAACTTCAGAAAGACTGGTCAGACACTCTGCAGTACAAACGATTAAAATATCGACTGATTAAAACAGATAAAGGTGAAATTTTTGCGGCCATTGACTCAATTTTGAAAGCAGATCCAAATCAGGCTTTGCAAAAATTAAATAATCTTGAAGATTCATTAAAACAAACCAAGGACAAAAACAAGAAATATTTTTATTTTGATCTGTACATCAGGCGGGCAAAAATCCACAAACTTCAAGGGCAGGATTCACTATGGTTTGAACAGGCCACCAAAGCCCTGCAGGCTTTTACCGACCAATATGAACTTAAACAGGATTTGTACGAACAATGTGCTTTTTATCTGGCCAAAGCAGGCCGTGTGGATCAGGGTTTGAAAATGTTGGATGGGTCATTCCGGGAAATTCATCTTGGGCAATTAAATGAGGAATTAAAGAAAGTTTATTACGCCTATTTAAACGGAGAATTTGAAAAAGCCCTCACTCTTTTAGAGGCGATTCCGGCCAGTCAGAAAGACCGGCACTGGCTTAATCTGGAACGATTTTTGAAGCAGTATTCACAAAAGGTTTCAAAAGAAAAAAGGTTTCAACTCTGGTAACTAAGATTTAAGGAGGAATCATGGTCAAGGGAAGTGTAAAGAACTGGAATACAGATAGGGGGTACGGGTTCATTATTACGGATGACGGAGAAGACATATTTGTAAATGTCAATGATTTGCACGTTTCAATAAAATCAAGAGGACTGCGCGAAGGCGATCGGGTTAAATTTGATATTAAAAGCGATATGAAAGGCGACAAAGCCGTGAATGTCCGACTGGACTCGTAAATTTAAATATTACTTTTTTGCCAAATTCAATAAATTCATCAATATTTTTTCTACCTGCCGAAAATCGCTGGCAATGAAATCGGCCTGTTTTAAGAACTGTGGGGCAAGCGTAGTTGTAATGGCGACTACGGTCATTTCCGCACTTTTGGCGCCTTTAATGCCCATCGGAGCATTTTCGATTACCACGCAATCCTGCGCTTTCTGGCCCAACATATGAGCCGCTTTTAAAAAAGGATCCGGATGGGGCTTGCCTCGTTCCACATCATCCACTGTTACCAGAACGCGGAAGTAGTGGTCAAAATGTTCACGCACAATTTTTTCTACCCGTGACCGGTTACCGCCTGTGACGATGCCCATAGGTACCTTGTTTTGGTATAAGTGCTCCACCAATTCATGAAAGTAATCATAAAATTCAAGGGTCATGAACTGATTGTAATAATTTACTTTCCGTTCCATGACCTCATCCACGTCTTGTTCACTCAACCCGTGGATTTTGCCTAAATGGTGTGCAATCGTATGAATACCCTGACCTTCCAGAACGAAGAATTCCTTTTCCTTAATCTCGACCCCTTTTTCACGGAAGGCCTGGCGCCAGGCATTGAAATGTTGTTCCATGCTTTTAACCACAACGCCATCAAAATCGAACAAAACTGCTTTGGCAGACATATTTTTCAATCCTTTGCTGATTTTTAAGATTAGTCCATTTTTAATGGTTTTCGCTTTCTACGATAACGAATGAAGTGCGCTCCATCCAGTTGTTCCATGTAATTTTCCATTTCATTAATCATGCCCTTGTTGCTTTTAATGAACTGGCGTGAATATTCGGTCAGATACAAACAACGCACAAAGTGACGGTAGCGCTCGGCCATGGTGTATTTTACACGGATGATACGCTCATTTTGTTCTTTTTTCAACATTAATTTGTAAAATGATTCGTCTTCTTCAAAAATCAGATAATTGCGGTACCAGGCTTCAAAAGCCAATAACCACATGGCCACATTTTTGCGCCCCGTTTCTGAATGTAACCGCCCATAAAGCATTTTAAATTGAGAGAAATAAAGATCCTCTTCATACAATTGATCTGCGGCCAGAAACAGGTTTTTGGTCAATATGCTGACTGCTTCTTTTTGTTTGCCCATTTTAGCGTAAATGTGTCCGATGAAAACACGTGCTTCAACATTTTCCGCCTCCGATTCAACCAACTGTTTGAGTAAAGACAGCGCTTCTTCCGATTGTCCCAATAAAAATTTAAAAATGCCATGCGTTAAAATATTTTCTTCCGGCAAAAGAGCACTAAATTGTTTTTGGTACAAATTAGTTAACAGTTGCACAAAGATTCGGTAAGTGTAAGGATGTATCTGTTTTTCTGAGTATCTTTGTCGGAGATAGCGGTAATTTTTGTGTAAATCGAATATTGAATGTGTTCTTTCCGGATGAATTTCTTGTAACAGATTTTTAATTTCTTTGATGATTAAATTATATTCTACTTTTGCAGTAATTTTGTAATAATCCTGCCATTTTTCCAGGGCCAGCGCAAAATTGTGCTGGAAAAATGCCTGCTCCGCTTCTTCACGAATACCGTCAAATACATCAAATAAGGTCGCCATGAATACCATCTTTTTAACTGCATTGTCTATTGCAAATTAAATGTATTTTTAATGTGATTCAATAGGCGGGCTAAACACTATTTGATTAAAGCAAATCATTTTTTAATGGTAATTACGCATTGCAAGAACAGCCTCCGGAGAAACCTCTTTGATCTTA
>CAYNLJ010000336.1:0-2830 GCA_964398005.1 uncultured Caldithrix sp.
ACCGCCAACAGTTTCTCCTTCGCCGTTCCACTCGGCTAAGCCGCGACGCAACTCCGGCCCGATGGTGACGTTGGCAATGTTCTTGATTAAAATGGGCGTTCCGTTCCGGTCAACGCCAACCGGGATATTCTCCACATCTTCTTTGGATTTTATGTAGCCAAGTCCGCGCACCATAAACTCCGTTTCGCCCATCTCGACCAGGCGTCCGCCTACGTCATTGTTGCTGCGCTTAATGGCCATTTTTACCTTGTTCAAAGGAATATTGTAGGCGTGCAACTTATTGGGATCTACTTCTACCTGGTATTGTTTAACGTAGCCACCGATGCTGGCGACCTCGGCCACGCCGGGCACGCTGGTCAATTCATAGCGCAAATACCAGTCCTGAATGGAACGCAACTGCTGCAGGTCGTATTTGTTACCACCGTCCAGCACGTATTCGTAAACCCAGCCAACGCCAGTGGCGTCCGGTCCCAACTGCGGGGTTACGCCCTGCGGCAGACGGTTAGACACATAGTTCAAATATTCAAGTACACGCGAACGTGCCCAGTAAAGGTCGGTACCGTCTTCAAAAATAATGTAGACAAAAGACAGACCGAAAAAGGAATAACCGCGTACTACTTTAGCGTACGGCACGGCCAGCATGGCGCTGGTCAGCGGATAGGTCACCTGATCTTCCACTACCTGTGGCGCCTGACCGGGATATTCCGTAAATACAATCACCTGCACATCACTCAAATCGGGGATGGCATCCACCGGAGTGCTGA
Organism: uncultured Caldithrix sp.; assembly: GCA_964398005.1. Taxonomy (GTDB): domain Bacteria; phylum Calditrichota; class Calditrichia; order Calditrichales; family Calditrichaceae; genus Caldithrix. The sequence continues at coordinate 765 of CAYNLJ010000336.1, forward strand.
ACATGGCATACATTCCCGCAAAGACAATAAACGCAGTAAAGATAAGAACTAAAAAGCGATTATTGACCGATGCTTCTATAATTTTTTCTAACACTTTGCCTCTCCTTTTAGGTAGTAGTTGTTGGTTGAATGGCTTGCCCGTCTTGGACGGGTTGAATGGTTGAATAATGTTACTCTTAAACTCTTATACCCTTATACTCTTATACTTTTAACTTCAAGGGGTTTAAGTATCCCATTCAACCATTCCATTTTGAATTCTTTTGCTGTAACATAGATTCATTTCCCTTTTCGCTTTTCGGCCAACATTTTCTGGATGGCTTCCTGCAGGCGGCTTTCGCTGTCTAACATGAACTGAGCGGAGGTTACAATCTCTTCACCTTCCAGCAAACCGGAAATGATGCGTAATTCGCCCTGTTCATTTTCTTCACCGATTTTCACATTCCGTGGTTCAAAACGGCCCTCGCCGCGGGCGACAAAGACCACATTGCGTTTACCGGATCGAATAACGGCTTCTGTTGGTACGACCAACGCATCTTTAACCGGATCGGCTTTGATGGTCACATTGGCGTACATGCCCGGCTTTAATTCAAAATTGGGATTTGGGAATTCCAGACGCACACGCACATCGCGGGCCTTTTTATCCAAATAGGGGTAAATGTAAGTGATTTTACCTTCAAAAGACTTTCCGGGTAAATAGCTGAGTTCGATCTGTGCTTTGCCGCCGACTTTAATCCAGGGAAGTTCTGTATCATAAATACTGGCCTGAATCCAGACATTGGAAAGGTCGGCCAGGCGGAACAGATCCTGTCCGGCTTTAACTTTGGTGCCTTCAATAACATTTTTATGAATCACAAAACCAGTAAATGGCGCGTAAAGGGTTACGGTTTTTTGTACCTGTCCCTTTTGGGTTAATCGGTCGATTTCCTGTTGTGGAATGTCCCAGTACTGCAGCCGTTTAACGGAAGCTTTTAGCAGTTCTTCCGCACTCTGACGCACTTCTGCAATATTTGAATTTTTAACAGCCTGTAAATTTTTTAAGGCCAGCAGATACTCTTCCTGAGTGGTCACCAGTTCCGGCGAATAAATGGCCAGCAGAGGCTGCCCCTTTTTAACCAGTTTACCGGTGTAATCCACGTAAAGTTTTTCAACCCAGCCGGAAATCTTATTATTGATGGTAAACACACGCGTCTCATCGTAATCGATGTAACCGACCGTGCGCACCACATGATAAAAATCTTTTTTGATGACTTTGGTCGTCCGCACGCCCATATTCTGTACCGTAACCGGATCGATGGTAATGGTGCCGCCGGCGCCTAACTCAGCCTCGCCTTCGTAAACCGGAATCAAATCCATGCCCATTTTCGATTTTCCCGGATGGTCGTAAATCTCAGTGGGGTCCATGGGCGCCCGCCAGTAGAGAATTTTACCTTTCTTTTGAGCACCTTCTGTTTTGGCGCTGCTTTGAGAACCAGTGGTTGTTTTTAACGGGACTAAATCCATACCGCATTTCGGACATTGACCGGGCTCTTCCAGAATGACTTCCGGGTGCATGCCACAGGTCCAAAGTTGTTTTTCACCTTCTTCACTTGATTGCATCTCGTGTTCATGCCCTTCATGTTGCATGGCGGCCTGCGCCGTGTTTTTGACCGGCACCAGATCCATGCCGCACTTGGGGCATTGTCCGGGTTCTTCCGTAATGACCTCCGGATGCATGGGGCAGGTGTAAAGCTGCTTTACCTCTGCCTGTTCACTGGCTGTTTCCTTTTCTCCTTTGCTGCAACTACTCAGCACACCTCCCAATGATACGAGTAATACCAGACTCATTAAGCCAATAAAAATTCGAAGCTTCATTCTTTTCTCCTCATTTATTTTATGATTTGTTTCGCGGTTAAATATTCAATTTTTGCCAACTGCTGATAATATTCACTGATCAACGCATAGTAGGAGCGTTCGTATTTGAACAGCACCATCAGATTGTTAAGAAGCGTTAAAAAATCGACTTTGTCATTCTGATAACCGGCAATGGCCGAGTTCAGTGCCTGACTGGCCTGAGGAATAATGGTTGA
>CAYNLJ010000337.1:0-2818 GCA_964398005.1 uncultured Caldithrix sp.
GCCTCTAAACCTAATATGCTCATTCCTGAATCAAAATGTTGCTACTTTTCTTTTTTTTGGCTATGTTTAATTTTAGTTATAAAAAATGGAAAAGATAAAATAATGAGAAAGATTCTCATTGTTGCTTATTTCTTATCCTTTAGCCTTGTCTTTGCTCAGGAACAGCAAATCCCTCTGTTACCAAAGAAAAATATTCTATCGGTAGATGCCGAACTAAATCATGAATTTGAACTGTTCCCGGAATACCGGCAATTAGTCAGTGCCCGCTTGTTTAAAAGTTCCGATAGCAGCTTTGTATTGCAGATTCTGTTCAAAAAAGAAAATGCCTATTACCAAATTCGAAAACCTTTAACCTACGTCCAATTGATTGAACTGCGCAAACAATTAAGTGCAAAGATGCACCCCAAATCATTTGTTCTCAACCAGCAGGGACGCATCAGCTTACTGGTAGCATCTACCAGTCTGGCACTGGGTTATTACGGATGGGTATTACCGGAAGCCCTGGATGTTAGCAGTGACAAACTGGGACTTGCTCTCTACATGTTTACCGGCAGCGCTGGATTTTTTGTACCCTACCTGGTCACTAAAGAACGTCCGGTTAGCACGGCCGCCGCTCATCTGGCCATCTACGGTGCCAGCAGAGGGATTTTGCACGGTATTATGCTGCCTATGGTGTTCAATCCACATCCCAACGAAAACACAGTGTTACTGTCAACCGTAGGTACAAGCATCATTGAGGGAACTGCCGGATATGTGGTCGCGACCCACTACAATCTGGGTACCAGTACCGTGGAAACGGCCATGGTAGGTGGCGATTTCGGCGCCGTAATGGGCATTCAATTTGCACTAATGACGGGTATGTTTGAAGAAGACAATGGCCAGTTAACGAGTGCTTCCTTTTTAGCAGGTTCCGCAATTGGCCTGGTTGGCGGCTGGTACCTGACAACGCAACAACACTATTCACGTGGTAATGCCCGTGTGCTGGAATCTGTTGGTCTGCTGGGAGGCTACATTCCTCTGGCCATCGTCGATTTGGCCAATTCCAAAAACGAGAAGGTTTGGGCCGGCGCTTCCCTGGCAGGCACACTCCTGGGGCTCGGCTATGGTCATCGTCTTTTGAATGACAAAAATTTTTCATACCAACATGGATTGTTCATTGAACTGAGTACTCTCTCCACAGGATTATTTGCGGCTGGTTGTGCCTATTTGCTTGCCCCGGAAAATGATGTTGATCTGAGTAAAATTATTTTAACCAGCAGTGCCTTAGGCGCAGTGGCCGGTTTTTCGCTGATGTACAAAAATTTTGTGAACCTCTCTCGAAGAAAAGATGACAATTTCTCGCTAAATGTTAACTTTTCCCCGCTGGGTTTACTAAGCTTGAGGAGTTCTACTCCTAGTCGATTCACTCCTCCTCTTATTCAGGCAAAAATTCGTTTTTGAAGTCCGACTTTCGGTGTTTATGAGTCTTTGCTTCCAAAATTATTAGTTTTTTAATGACCAAAGTTTAAATCTATGGAAACTTGTCAGGCCAACGAAGTCTATAATTGAATTTGGCGTCTCAATTGATGTTAATTTACTGAATGTTCTGGAGGAAATTAATCCGCTTGCCCTTGCAGCTATTGATTTTTGACGGGACTTGATGACCTTTGCAATACTATTTAATTAATATGACTTTAAGCGTCTGGCTTTGTTGTGTGTCTTTATTTACTAAGCGCACAAAATAAAGACCACTGGCTTTGCTGCCCAGATTCAGCCGAAACAACCTTTGCCCGGCTGCCAGCCTCCCCTGATAAATTGTACTTAGTTTTCTGCCGTTTAAATCAAACAGATCAAGCTGAACCGGAGCTGATTCAGAAAGTTCAGCCATAACTGTCAATTGCGCGTTAAATGGATTGGGATAAGCATTAAGCAGCATCAACTTTTCTGGTAAGGCCGGATTAATTCCAATACCGGTCGGAAAGAGGCGCATTTTAACCTGTCCAAACACTGAAGGTCGGGCATTATCGGCGTCGGCCCACCAGCCCAATTTGGCATCACGAATACCGCCATCATCGTCATCATTCACCTGTACATCAAAACCGATAAGCTTACCATTCTTTGCATTGCTGTGTAAGGCTGACCAGGGAAAGGCAATTTCAGCCTGATAACCGTTTTCCAATAGGCGCGGAACATATTTAACGCCTTTAACCGCATTGAACTGCGTTTCTACGATCTGCGAATCCTGAAAGGTAAAACGATAATGAAAATCGCCCAAATCGTAGTAGGAAGATTTGGAGTTGTCCATATCAAAATAGATTTCCAGATCATCATCGAGGAACAGATTAGCGCCGGAATCACGTACTTTTACATCATCAAAAATGCGGGCCAACAGGTAGATGGCATTTTCATCCCAGGCTAATTTAAATTTAACAGAAAGATCCTGTTCATTTTCGATTGATCCCAACAGCAATTTTTCGGCTGATTGCCAGGGATATTGCTTCCACAGTTCATCTTCAAGACCATCGATGACAATGGGATCAGACATTTTTAAGCAGACCAGACCGTCCTTCTCGGTAAACGGTTTTGTTGTAAAAGAGACCTGCGGATTATTTGAAGACCGATTGCCGGCAAAATCCCGCGTTTTTACCGTAACTTCAAACGAGTGGTCATCCAGCAAATCACCAATGGTCGCACTGTTGGTTCGTGTCGAAAGGGCGTAGCGTCCATCCAGATACAGGTCGTAACCGGCAACCCCCACATTATCCGAAGCGATGCTCCAGGAAAGAGAAACACAGGAGTGGTCCACATCCACAACCGTTAGCCGACTTGGCGCCTGAGG
>CAYNLJ010000338.1:0-2814 GCA_964398005.1 uncultured Caldithrix sp.
AGCCTGTGTGCACGGTGAAAATTTCGTACGGCCCTATTTTCATGTTTTTTCGCTTCCCTTCAAGTACTTCCTTCAAAACTATCGTGCTTAGGTTTTAAAAAATTTTGAGTTTTGAATTAATTAAATTATTTGTTTCAACTGCTTTCTAAATTTGCTTGATTTTTATGCCTCTTAAATAAAAGATCTATCGCTTTTAATTTGCCAAAAATAAAGCCAAATCTCATTCAACCTTCAACACTCAACATTCAAAATTTCTTGCAGTCCGGTTGCCCCCCTTCTTACTTCGCTCAGGCCGGAGCATTGCCGGCTTCCCGGCCCTTACTGCGTTCAATGGATTGCAGGGCTAAATAACGGTCGCCAAATTTTTTCAGATTTTCCAGTTCTGTGTCGTACTGATCAAAATGGCGTTCCTCGTCCACCACCAGGCTTTCGAAGAGTTGTTTGGAAACGGAATCGGCATTGGCGGAGCATTCATTGGCCCACAGGTTGTAGCTTTTGGCGCTCTCTTCTTCCATTTTGGCGGCCAGTTCCAGCATCTGCTGCACTTCATGAATTTTCTGCACCTGTTTATCGGTTTTCAATTCCACTTCGCCTTTTAAAAACAAAATGCGTTCGGCCAGACGTTCAATGTGTACCATTTCTTCAATGGCCGTTCGTTTAAACAGGCCGGCCAGCAGATCATAGCCCAGATCATCACAGATAAAATGGAAGTACATATACTGATGAACGGCAGCCAATTCATCTTCGATCGCCTTATTTAACAGGATCACACTTTTTTCATGCATGGTATTCTCCAATTTTTTTTCAATTCTCTCAGAAGAAAGTTAATCAATCTTTTGAGTTTTTAAAATTAATATTTCAAATGCCGATCAAACCAGGACTCTGTTAAGTCTCTGGCCACGGCGTAAGCCTCGGTACTTTTTTCAAAGGGATGTTTAATTCCAAAAGTGTGATCGGTTCCTTCAATGATTTCCAGTCGTTTGGAATAGGCCCCGCAATTTTCATGTAATGTAATGCTTTCTTCCGGATTAACACTGGTATCGTCACTGCCATGAATAAAAAGCGTTGGGGTTTCCAGATCCTCAATTCTTGTGTAAAGATCGAATTTCTTCTTATTGGCTTCCAGATCTTCCAGGTAAGTTTTATTCATTCGCAGCACCTGACCGGTCCGCTGATTTACTACTTCAATGTACCCTTGTTGCTGCCATTGCTGCATTTGTTCTTCAGAATAGCGATAGAGATTGCCAACGGTGGCCCAGGTTACCACGGCATTGATATCATCCTGATTTTCCAGGGCCGCTAGTAATGCAACCGCTCCTCCCCGGCTATGGCCCATGATGCCTATCGCTTCAGGATTTATGGTATGGTTGTCAATCTTACCCTCTTTAATTGCCCGAATTACCGCTTGAACGTCATCTAATTCGTGTGATATGGTATTATTGGCAAATGCTTCCAGGTTATTAAAAGATTTGCCGTCCGATCCAATGCCATTTCGCGAAAAATTCAGAGTAATCGTCACGTAATCACTGTAAGCCAAAGAGGTAGCCAGGTCCGGGAAAAAGCCCCAGTCTTTAAAACCTTTGAAACCATGTAGGAGAATAATAACCGGAGCATCAGCAGTACCTTCGGCATAGCGTAAATCAAAATGGATTTTTTCACCAGCCGGATTCAATATTGACTTTGTTCGGTAAATCATAAGATCTCCAAAATCCTTACCATTATTTATTTATTGCACTTATTGGTGAGAACTTTTTAAAAAATATTTTTTGAATCAATAATTGGAATGGCAGCAAGATAAGGGTATTCATCATATTAAAACTGTTTAATCAACCTCGCAAGACTCTTCAATTCTTCTGGGGAAAATTGGGGGAATGCAGGCATGTTACCACGTCCCTGGCGGATAATTTGTTCTATTTGTGCCTGGTTAAAAGGCGTATTTTGCAAAGAAGGATTCCCCCCTTTGCCGCGTCCCATGGCACCATGACACTTGGCACAATTTTGTAAATACAGAGCCATGGCCTGCTGATTTTGATTTTGCTGGACCGCCATCTGGCCGTTCTGTGCCGAAGACGCCCCTGAAAATGGATTTGACAAAGTTAAATAGCCGGCAACAATTACCATCGCCGTTAACATTAATACTAAGAACAGAGTGGTCGGATTCGATTTCACAAATTCTCCTCTTTATTAGAATTTTAAAGAGCGCAATTTAAGAAAAATCACAACAAAATCAAACATTTCGTACTCTTTTAAAACAACAAAAACTATCGGTTAATTTATTCCAGCCTTTAATTTGATTAGCCCGTTTTGTTGTATTATTTTAAAGGTGAAATAGGAGAAAAACATGAACAGACGTAATTTTCTTAGAAAAAGCATCTTATTAAGCAGCGGATTCTGGCTGGGCAGGAAGTCTCTTTTGGCAGGGACGGGTACAAAAGCCAAAGTGATTATTGCTCAGAATCCGGCAACCCTGAAGGGCCATCAGGTACAAAGCGACCAACTCTTAGCCCTGTTAGACAATGCCCTGCAGGCTTATTTTGATTGTGACCATCCGATCCAGGCCTGGCAAAAGGTCGTACAGCCCGGCGAAGTCATCGGCTTGAAGATAAACTGTCTTTCCGGGGCCGGGTCCACTCATCGAGAACTGGTAGATGCTGTGATTGAACGACTTCAGCAAGCGGGCATTAAACCATACAACATCATCATCTGGGATCGTTTAAATAAAGATTTGGAAGAGTGCAAGTTTCAGATTCGTTCACGTGGTCGCCAGGTAAAGTGTTTTGGCAACGACCTGGCTGGTTTTCATCCGGAATTACA